>NZ_JBSFGK010000068.1:0-43031 GCF_053596495.1 Kitasatospora sp. NPDC001683 | reverse complement strand
CCCCTCGGGTGGGGGGGGGGGGGGGGGGGGGGGGGGGGGGGGCGGGGGGGCCCCCCCCCCCCCCCACGAGGGGGTGGGGGTGCGCCCACCTGGGTCAGTTCGGGGTGGCCGTCGGAGTGGGGAGGGGGTCGGGGATGCCCGGGAAGGCGGTGGTGGGGGCGCCCCAGTGGTGGGCGCGAAGGGTGCAGTCGCGCAGGGCGGTGGCGGCGGGCTGGCGTTGGGGGGCGGGGAGGTCGGCGACGAGGTCGGCGTAGACGGTGGTGAGGCGGGTTTCCAGGTGGGCCGCGAGCTTGGTGGCGGTGGTGGCGTCGGTGACGGCGAAGGGGAGCTGGTAGCCGCCGGCGGCGGGGGTGGGGGTGGCGCCGAGGGTGGTGAGGAGGCGCTGCCAGGCGTCGCGTTGGGCTTGGTGGGCGGCGTAGCAGGTGCGGGCGTCGGCACGCTGCTGGTCCTCGGGCAGGTGGGCGCCGACGACGCCGTAGCCGTAGACGGCGGCGTGTTCGGCGCTCAGGGCCTTCTGGAGGGCGGGCAGCGCTGCTCCGGGGGTGGCGGCGGGGGTCGGGGTGCCGGTGGGGCCGGGCTGGTCGGGTGGGGCGCCGAGGGCTGCGGCGTGCAGGGCGTCGGCGGCGGCGACGGAGGCGAGCAGCCGGGCGAGCGGCGGCCGGGCGGCGCCGAGGTCGGCGAGGTGGGACTGGGCGGTCTGGCGTTCCAGGGTGGCCAGGGCGGCGGGGGTGGCGCTCGGGGGCGTGGTGGGGGTGCCGGGGGTCGGGGGCACGGAGGCGGCCGGGATGCCGTAGGCGAGGGCCGCGCGGTGCTGGGCGGTCTCGGCGCGCAGCGACTGCAGCTGCGCCGTCCGGGTGGCGGGGGTGGCGAGGAGGGCGTCGTAGGCCGACAGCAGGGTGTCGGTGGCGGCGATGGCGCGCAGGCGGACCGGGGCGTCCGGGTCGGGGCCGGGGCCCTTGTCGCCGGGCATCACGGCACCGTTGGGGTCGGCCCCGGTGGAGCTGGTGCAGGCGGTGGTGAGGGTGATCAGTCCGAGGGCCAGGAAGGTCCGTCGGCTGGGCGGCTGCATCGGGGTCACTCCGGGCGGGTACGGGAGGGCGGCCTCCCCTGCCTGCCCTCGGTGGCCTGAATCTTCGCAGAACCCCCACGATCGTGGGTGGGTATCGGGGGTCCTGCGGGGTGGGTCGGGGGGTGTGAGCTTGCTCGCAGTGGGTGGCGTCCGGCTGGTCGCGGGAGGTCCGGAATCGGTGGTTCGCGGCTTCACCGGCTAGGCTTTGGGCCGAGCTGCCGTGACCCGGAGTGCGCCCGAGGGGCGCGGAGGGCGCGGGGCGACCTCTGACAACAGCAGACGCGGCCGAGGAGTCCACCCGGATGAGCACCACCCACACCGACCGGCTGCGCGCGTTGCTGGAGCCGCTGGCCGTCCAGGCCGGACTGGACCTGGAGGACGTCAAGGTCACCAAGGCGGGCAACCGCCGGCAGGTGCAGATCGACGTCGACACCGACGGCGGCGTGGACATGGACACCATCGCCGAGTTCAGCCGGGTGGTCGGCGAGGCCCTGGACGCCTCGGACGTGATGGGGGACGAGCCCTACCTGCTGGAGGTCGGCTCGCCGGGTGCGGAGCGTCCGCTGGTCCTGCCCCGGCACTGGCAGCGCGCGGAGGGCCGGCTGGCCAAGATCCACCTGGTCGACGGCGGGGAGATCGTCGCCCGGGTGCTCGAGGCGGACGAGGACGGCGCGCTGGTCGAGGTGCAGCCGGTGAAGGGGCGCGGCCGTCCGAAGGAGCGCCGTCTGGAGTACGCCGAGGTGACCCGGGCGCGGGTCCAGGTCGAGTTCAACCGCAAGGACGACGAGCAGCTCCTGGACGAGGCCGCCGACTTCGACGAGGGGGACGACGGCGCCGAGTGAGCCGGCCGCCGTACGACCATCATGAACGTGACGAAAGACGAGGAGGCGTAGCCGTGGACATCGACATGAGTGCCCTGCGCACGCTGGTCAACGAGAAGAACATCCCCTTCGACCTGCTGGTCGAGTCCATCGAGTCCGCCCTCCTCACCGCGTACCACCGCACCGAGGGCTCGCGCCGCCGCGCCCGGGTGCACCTGGACCGCAAGAGCGGCCACGTGACCGTGTGGGCGATGGAGGACCCGGCGGAGCTGGAGGAGGGCGTCGAGCCGAAGGAGTTCGACGACACCCCGAACGGCTTCGGCCGGATCGCGTCCAGCATCGGCATCCAGGTGATGATGCAGCGCCTGCGCGACGCCGCCGACGACCAGACCTTCGGCGAGTACGCGGGCAAGGAGGGCGACATCGTCACCGGTGTCGTCCAGCAGGGCAACGACCCGAAGAACGTGCTGGTCGACATCGGCAAGCTGGAGGCCATCCTGCCGCCGCAGGAGCAGGTCCCGGGCGAGGACTACCGGCACGGCACCCGGCTGAAGTGCTACGTCGTGGCGGTGCGCCGCGGTGTCCGCGGGCCGTCGGTGACGCTGTCGCGGACCCACCCGAGCCTGGTGAAGAAGCTGTTCGCGCTGGAGGTCCCGGAGATCGCGGACGGCAGCGTGGAGATCGCCGCGATCGCCCGTGAGGCCGGCCACCGCACCAAGATCGCGGTCTGGTCGCGCCGGGCCGGGCTGAACGCCAAGGGCGCCTGCATCGGTCCGATGGGCTCCCGGGTGCGCGCCGTGATGGGCGAGCTGCACGGCGAGAAGATCGACATCGTCGACTGGTCCGAGGACCCCCGCGAGATGGTCGCCGCGGCGCTGTCCCCCGCACGGGTGACCAGCGTGGAGATCGTGGACGCCGCCCAGCGCTCCGCGCGGGTGATCGTGCCGGACTACCAGCTGTCCCTGGCGATCGGCAAGGAGGGGCAGAACGCCCGTCTGGCCGCGCGCCTCACCGGCTGGCGGATCGACATCCGGCCGGACACCGAGGGCCAGGGCGAGCCCCAGTAGGAAAATGCAGGGGCCCAGGCCCAGTAGTCAGTGTCGTTCGTGGCGGTCCCCGTCGGTCCTCCGGGATCTACGGGGCGGCGCCATGTCGCTTCGGAGGGGTAGACTTGCCTTCGTCTGGCCGGACGCACGTCCGAGCACGCCCGGAACGCACCTGCGTGGGCTGCCGCAAGCGCGCGGCCAAGCACCAGCTGTTGCGTGTCACGGCGGTCGAGGGCGTCTGCGTTCCCGATCCCCGTGGCGCACTGCCGGGCCGGGGCGCTCACCTGCACCCCGACCTGGCCTGCCTCGACCTCGCGGTCCGCCGTCGGGCGTTCTCCCGGGCCTTCCGGCTCCAGGGGACGCTCGACACGGAGCGGCTCCGCGGGTTCATCGAGGAGCGGGTCGGCGGAGCCCCTGGGGCGGACCGCCTCCCGTGACGGCCGCCGCTCACCGCGGCGGAGAACCACCGCAACAAGCACAGCGCTCGGGCAGCCGCGCGCCGTGCCACCAGTCAGGTACCTCGCGATGTGGAAGTAGGTCGAGATTGCGATGAGCACTCGATGAGTACGCGATGAGTACGCGATGGGTACGCCCATGAAGTAGCGACAGTCCGGCGGACGAGACCCCCGGACTCATAGACAGGAGTGAAGTGGCTAAGGTCCGGGTTTACGAACTCGCCAAGGAGCTTGGCTTGGAGAGCAAGGCCGTCATGGCCAAGCTCACCGAGCTCGGTGAGTTCGTCCGTTCGGCGTCCTCGACGATCGAGGCGCCGGTCGTGCGCAAGCTGACTGACGCGCTTGGTGTGGCCCCCACCGGTGGTGGCGCTGCCAAGCCGGGCCCGCGGAAGACCGCGGCGCCCCAGCCCGCGGCAGGTGCCGCGGGTGCACCCAAGCCGGGTGCTCCGACCCCGGGTCCGCGCCCTGGCGCGACCCCTGGTCCCCGTCCGACCCCGGCCGCTGCGGCTCCCGCCGCGCCGGCCGCCCCCGCGGCTCCGGCCGCTCCCGCCGCGGCCCGTCCGGGTGCGCCGACCCCGGGCCCGCGCCCGGCCGCGCGTCCCGCCGCTCCGGCGGCCCCGGCCGCTCCCGCGGCCGAGTTCTCCTCGCCGGCTCCGGCCGGTGACGCCCCGCGTCCGGCTGCCCAGGCCCCGCGTCCGGCCGGTCAGGCCGGCGGCGGCGCCCGTCCGGGCCCGCGTCCGGCCGGCCCGCGTCCGGGCAACAACCCGTTCACCTCGGGCAGCGCGACCGGCATGGCCCGCCCCGGCGACCGCCGTCAGGGCGCGCCGGGTGCCCGTCCGGGTGCTCCGGGCGCGCAGGCCGGCGACCGTCCGCGTCCCGGTGGGGACCGTCCGCGTCCGGCCGGTGCGCCGGGTGCCGGTGCGCCGCGTCCCGGTGGGGACCGTCCGCGTCCGGCCGGTGCGCCGGGTGCCGGTGCCCCCCGTCCGGGCGGGGACCGTCCGCGTCCGGCCGGTGCGCCGGGTGCCGGTGCCCCCCGTCCCGGTGGTGCTCCCCGTCCTGACGGCATGCCGCGTCCGGCCGCGCCGCGTCCCGGCGGGCCGACCCCGTCCGGCATGCCGCGTCCGAACCCGGGCATGATGCCGCAGCGTCCGGCCGGCCCGCGTCCGGGTCCGGGTGGCCGTGGTCCCGGTGGCCCCGGCGGTCGTCCGGGTGGTCCGGGTGCCGGCGGTGCCCGTCCCGGTTTCCAGGGTCGTCCGGCCGGTCCGGGCTCGCGTCCGGCCGGTGGCGGCGGCTTCGGCGGCCCGCGTCCGGGTGGCGGTGCTCCCGGTGGCGGCGGCGGCTTCGGCGGCCCGCGTCCCGGTGGCTTCGGCGGTCGTCCCGGCGGCCCGGGTGCCCGTGGTGGCACGCAGGGCGCCTTCGGTCGTGGCCCGGGCGGTCGCCCGGCGCGCGGTCGCAAGTCGAAGCGGGCGAAGCGCCAGGAGTACGAGGCCATGCAGGCCCCGTCCGTCGGCGGTGTGATGCTGCCTCGCGGCAACGGCCAGACCGTTCGCCTGTCGAGCGGCGCCTCGCTGATGGACTTCGCGGAGAAGATCAACGCCAACCCGGCCGCGCTCGTCTCCGTCATGTTCAACCTCGGTGAGATGGTCACCGCGACCCAGTCGGTCTCCGACGCGACCCTCGAGCTGCTGGCCGGCGAGATGGGCTTCCAGCTGGAGATCGTCAGCCGGGACGACGAGGACCGCGAGCTGCTGGAGTCGTTCGACATCGACTTCGGCGCCGACGAGGGCGACGAGGACCAGCTGGCCCCGCGCCCGCCGGTCGTCACCGTCATGGGTCACGTCGACCACGGTAAGACCCGCCTGCTGGACGCGATCCGCAAGTCCAACGTGGTGGCCGGCGAGGCCGGTGGCATCACCCAGCACATCGGTGCCTACCAGGTGGCGACGATGGTGAACGGCGAAGAGCGCCCGATCACCTTCCTCGACACCCCGGGTCACGAGGCGTTCTCCGCCATGCGTGCCCGTGGTGCCAAGTCCACCGACATCGCGATCCTGGTGGTCGCGGCCAACGACGGTGTCATGCCGCAGACGGTCGAGGCGCTGAACCACGCCAAGGCCGCCGGTGTGCCGATCGTGGTCGCCGTCAACAAGATCGACGTCGAGGGCGCCGACCCGACCAAGGTCCGCGGCCAGCTGACCGAGTTCGGCCTGGTGGCCGAGGAGTACGGCGGCGACACCATGTTCGTCGACATCTCCGCGCGCCAGGGTCTGCACATCGACCAGCTGCTGGAGGCCGTGGTCCTGACCGCGGACGCCTCGCTCGACCTGCGGGCCAACCCCGACCAGGACGCGCAGGGCATCGCGATCGAGGCCCACCTGGACAAGGGCCGCGGCGCCATGGCGACCGTCCTGGTCCAGCGCGGTACCCTCCGCGTCGGTGACTCGATCGTCGTGGGCGACGCCTACGGCCGCGTCCGCGCGATGCTGGACGAGAACGGCAACAACCTCTCCGAGGCCGGTCCGTCCCGCCCGGTGCTGCTGCTCGGTCTGACCTCGGTGCCCCGCGCCGGCGACAGCTTCATCGTCGTCGACGAGGACCGCACCGCCCGCCAGATCGCCGAGAAGCGCTCGGCCCGCGACCGCAACGCCGCCTTCGCGCAGCGTCGGGTCCGGGTGTCCCTGGAGGACCTGGACAAGGCCATCGCCGCCGGCTCCATCGAGCAGCTCAACCTCATCATCAAGGGTGACGTCTCCGGTTCGGTCGAGGCCCTCGAGGACGCCCTCGTCAAGCTGGACGTGGGCGAGGAGGTCGAGCTCCGGGTCCTGCACCGCGGTGTGGGTGCCATCACCGAGTCCGACGTGGACCTGGCGATGGGCTCGGACGCCATCATCATCGGCTTCAACGTGCGCGCCGAAGGCCGTGCGCGTGCGGCGGCCGAGAAGGAAGGCGTGGACGTCCGGTACTACTCGGTCATCTACCAGGCGATCGAGGAGATCGAGAACGCCCTCAAGGGCATGCTCAAGCCGGAGTACGAGGAGGTGCGCCTCGGCGCCGCGGAGATCCGCGAGGTCTTCCGCTCCTCCAAGTTCGGCAACATCGCCGGTGTCCTGGTCCGCGACGGCATCATCCGCCGCAACGCCAAGGCCCGCCTGCTGCGCGACGGCAAGGTCGTGGCGGAGAACCTCTCCATCGAGGGTCTGCGCCGCTTCAAGGACGACGCGACCGAGGTCCGCGAGGGCTTCGAGGCCGGTGTCACCCTGGGGTCGTTCAACGACATCAAGGTCGACGACATCATCGAGACCTACGAGATGCGCGAGAAGCCGCGCGCCTAGTCGGTGTCAGCCGGGGCCGGTCGACGGATGGTATTTCCGTCGACCGGCCCCGGTCTCGCTGTGTAGGGTCCGGGGTGTTCGAAAGTCACCTTTCGACAGTCCCGGCGCGAGCCCGGTTCCGGGCCGCGCCTTTCCCCGAGGCCTTCCAGGTCGGCGAGACCTGTCACACATGTTCGTGGGAACACTCACCTTCGACCTGCTGCTGGGCGACGTCCACTCGCTCAAGGAGAAGCGTTCGATCGTGCGGCCCATCGTGGCCGAACTGCAGCGCAAGTACAGCGTGTGCGCTGCCGAGACCGGGAACCAGGACCTGCACCGCCGGGCCGAGATCGGCCTCGCGGTGGTCTCCGGCGAAGCCGGGTACGTCACCGAGGTCCTGGACAGCTGTGAGCGGTTGGTCGCCGGCCGCCCCGAGGTGCAGCTCCTCTCCGCGAGGAGGCGCTACCACAACGACGACGACGAATGAGGGCTGTGGAGCCGGTCGGCGGAAGTCGCCGTTCTCACACAGATCAGGACCGAGAGCGCCCGCAAGGCCGGGCGCGGGCCGGTACTTTGGGGCGTGGGCCCCGACGGGTGCGCAGCTCGCCCGGGTACCGGGCCCACTGCACGAGGAGGCAACGTGACCGACACCGCAAGGGCGCGCAAGCTCGCCGACCGCATCCAGGTGGTCGTCGCCCAGACCCTGGAGCGGCGGATCAAGGACCCGCGACTGGGGTTCGTGACCATCACCGACACCCGGGTGACCGGCGACCTGCGCGAGGCCACCGTCTTCTACACCGTCTTCGGCGACGAGACCGAGCGCCAGGCCACCGCGGCCGCGCTGGAGAGCGCCAAGGGCGTGCTCCGCTCCGAGGTCGGCAAGCAGACCGGGGTGCGCTTCACCCCGTCGCTGACCTTCGTCGCGGACGCGCTGCCGGAGAACGCCCGGAACATCGACGACCTGCTCGACCGGGCCCGGACCTCCGACGCCGCCGTGCGCACCCAGGCCGCCGGGGCGACCTACGCCGGCGACGCGGACCCGTACCGGGTGCCGGCGTCCGAGCGTGACGACGAGGACGAGTAGTCATGGCGGGTGAGCCGGCGCGGGCCGCCTCGCGAGCCGGATCGACCACGGGGGCGTCCTCCACCAGCACGGTGGAGGGTGCCCTCGCGGCGCTTCCGGGGCCGCGCGCCGAGGAGAGCGGCTTCGAGCTGATCTGGCAGCAGGTGGTGGGGGAGATCGGGCGGGCCCGGTCGATCGACCTGATCTGCCACATCTGCCCGGACGGCGACGCCCTGGGCTCCTCGCTGGCGGCCGCCCTGGCACTGCGCGCGCTCGGCAAGCAGGTGCGGGTCTCCTTCGGTGACGACCCGCAGATCGTGCCCGAGTCGCTGGCCTTCCTGCCCGGCCAGGAGCTGATCGTGCCGGCCGCCGAGGTGCCGGACGTGCCCGAGCTGGTGCTCTGCTTCGACGTCGCCGCGCAGAGCCGGCTGGGGCTGCTGCACGACAAGGCCTTCGCCGCGCCCGTCCTGGTGGTGTTCGACCACCACGCCTCCAACCCGGGCTTCGGCACCCACCAGCTGATCGACCCGTCCGCGCCGGCCACCGCCGTCCTGGTGGACGAACTGCTGCGCCGACTCGGCGTGGAGCTCGACCAGGACCTGGCCACCTGCCTGTACACCGGGGTCGCCACCGACACCGGCTCCTTCAAGTACCGGGCCACCACGCCCGCGACCCACGAACTCGCCGGGCGGCTGCTGGCCACCGGCATCCGGCACGACCTGATCTCCCGGCAGCTGTGGGACACCTCCTCCTTCGGCTACCTCAAGGTGCTCGCGGCCGCCCTGGACCGGGCCGTCTACGAGCCGGACGCGGCCGACGGGCTGGGCCTGGTGTGGACCTGGGTTCCCTACCAGGACCTGGCGCTGTTCAGCGTCACGGTCGAGGAGATCGAGGGGCTGATCGACATCCTGCGCCGGCCGGCCGAGGCCGAGGTGGCGCTGGTGCTCAAGCAGGACCCGGACGGCACGCTGCGCGGCTCCTCCCGCTCCAAGGGCGCGGTGGACGTGGCCGCCGCCTGCGCCGAACTGGGCGGCGGCGGGCACGTCTTCGCGGCCGGGTTCAGCGCCCGGGAGGACGTCACCGCGGTGGTCGAGCGGTTCCGGGGCGCGCTGCGGCCGGTACGTTGAGGGCTCCTGCACGTCTTTAGAGAAAGAACCCGATGAAGCGCAAAGGCACCGGCCCGGACGGCCTGGTGATCGTCGACAAGCCCGAGGGCATCACCTCCCACGGGGTCGTCGCCAAGATGCGGTGGCTGGCCGGGACCCGCAAGGTGGGGCACGCCGGCACGCTGGACCCGATGGCGACCGGCGTGCTGGTGATCGGCGTCGAGCGGGCCACCCGGCTGCTCGGCCACCTGATGCTGACCGCCAAGACCTACGAGGCGACCATCCGGCTCGGCCAGACCACCGTCACGGACGACCGCGAGGGCGAGGTCACCGCCTCGACCCCGGCGCAGGGCGTCACCCGGGAGGCGATCGACGCCGGGATCGCGGCGCTCACCGGCGAGATCATGCAGGTGCCCTCCAAGGTCAGCGCGATCAAGATCGACGGCAAGCGGTCGTACGCGCGGGTGCGCGAGGGCGAGGACTTCGAGCTCGCGGCCCGGCCGACCACGATCCACTCCTTCACCGTGCACGACCAGCGCGCGGTGGTCGCCGAGGACGGCACGCCGGTGATCGACCTGGACGTCACCGTCGAGTGCTCCTCCGGCACCTACATCCGGGCGCTGGCCCGCGACCTGGGCGCCGGGCTGGGCGTCGGCGGGCACCTGACCGCGCTGCGCCGCACCAAGGTCGGGCCGTACGGGGTGGAGTCGGCGCGCACCCTGGAGCAGCTGGAGGCCGCCGTCACCGGCGACTCCGGCGCGCCGCTGGAGGTGCTGCCGATCGCGCAGGCCGCGGCCGCCGCCTTCCCGCGCTGGGACCTGGACGAGGACTCGGCGCAGAAGCTGTCGCACGGCGCCCGGCTGAAGGCGCCCGGGCTGGGCGTGGACGGGCCGATCGCGGTGTTCGGGCCGGACGGGCGCTTCCTGGCGCTGGTCGAGGAGAAGGACGGGCAGGCGAAGCCGGTCGCGGTGTTCGTCGGCTGAGTGGTCCGTGCCGTGACCCCCGTCGGGAATCCCGGCGGGGGTTTTCACCTGTGCGGGCCGTTCACCCGAACCGGGGGCTTCACCCGGCCGGGGGAGCGCGCGAGGTGAACGACCGTGGTGAGCGGCGCGGGCGCGGTGGGGGCGCCGCCTCGGCGGGCAGGCTCCCGGCGGCGAGCGGGCGACGGGCCCGGGCGACGGTCGAGGGGGCATCCATGCCGGGGTTTGCGGAGGGCGATCCGGGGCGGCACCTGCTGCGGATCCGCGACCTCAACGGGCGGCTGCACGGCTTAGGGTTCGTCGCCGACCCGCAGGGCGGCGTGCTCACCGCGCACGAGGCCGTGGCGGGCCTGGACCGGGTCGTGCTGCACACCCCCGGCGGCCAGACCCGGGTGCTCGGCCCGGACGCGGTGCTGCCGCTGCCCGAGCACGGGCTCGCCCTGCTGCGCACCGACGCCGTCGGCGGGCTGCCGGTGCCGCCGCTGCCGGTGGCCGCGGTGGGCGCCGGGCACGAGGTGCTGCTGCCCGCGCTCACCGGCGAGGACGGCCGGGCGGTCGCGCTGCGCTGCGGGCTGCTGGGCGTCAGCGGTGCGACGTACGGCGGGCACGCGCTGGCCGGGGTGCTGGTGCTGGACGTGCCGGCGGTGGGCGGGGTCGTGGTGCCGGCCGGCTCGCCGGTGCTGGACACCCGCAGCGGCGCGGTGGTGGCGCTGGTCGCGCCCGCCCTGCGCGGCCCCCGGCACGGCGGGGCGCTGGCGGCCGTTCCGGCCGGGGGCGGCGCGGTGGTCGCCGAGGCGCTGGCGGGACTGCTGGCGCGCAACGCGGCGGCGGTGCCCGGGTACGGTCCGGCGCTGAACCTGGCCGGGGTGCTGCGGCTGACCGCCGGCCAGCTGGCCGCCGCCGGTGCCGGGCCGGACCGGGTGGCCGGGCTGGCCGCCGACCGGGTGGACCGGCCGGACGGGCCGGCCACCGACGAGCCGGAGGCGACCGTCACCGTCCTGGTCGGCGCCCCCGGCAGCGGACGCTCCACCGAACTGGCCGCGCTGGCCGTCCGCCGCTCCGGCGGCGCCCGGCCGCTGCCCACGCTCTGGCTGCGCGGCGCCGACCTGCGGGCCGAGGACCGCTCGCTCGCCGAACCGGTGGAGCGGGCGCTGGCCGCCGCCGCGGCCGGGCTCGGCGTCCCGGCGCCCGCGCCCGAGCCGGTGGCGGCCCTGTGCGCGGCGGCCGGGCGGCCGCTGCTGGTGGTCCTGGACGGCCCCGAGGAGGCCCCGGCCGAGCTGGACCCGCGCTGGCTGCGCGGCGCCGGGCAGTGGCTGACCGGCTGCGGGGCGCGGCTGCTGGCCGCCTGCGGCGAGGAGGTCTGGGAGCGGCTGGCGGCCGAGCCCTGGGGGAACGGCGCCCACGGCATCCCGCGTCTGGCGGAACCGGGACCGGACGGCGACCTGGCCAGCGCCCCCACCGTCCGGATGGACGGCGCCGGCCCCGGTGTGCCCACCCTGGCCGGGCAACGGCTCGGCCCGCTGCCCGCCGAGGCGGCCGAGCGGGTGCGCCGCCGCTACGGGCTGCCGCCGGGCCGGCCGACCGCCGCCGAGGACGCGCGGCACCCGCTGGCCGTCCGGCTGGCCGGGGAGCTGTGGGCGCAGGGCCTGCACGACGGGCCCGCGCGGCGCAGCGAACTGTTCGGCGCCCACCTGGACCTGCGCTGCCTGCGGGTGGCCCAGCGGCTGGCCGAGGACGGCCGGGCGCGCCGCCCGGGCGCGCACCGCCGGGGCGCCGCCCGGCCCGCCGGACCGCGCCAGCGGCAGGTGCGCCGGCTCGCGGCGGCGGTGGCCGGACGGGTGCACGAGGCGGCCCGGCGGATGCTCGGCGAGGAGCCGGGCGCACTGCGCCGGGAGACCTTCGAGGCGCTCTTCCCGGTCGACGGCGGCTGGGCGACGGCGGTGCTCGCCGAGGGGCTGTTCGTCCCCGCCGGGTCCGGATTCCGCTTCGCCCACGGGGAGTTCGCCGACTGGCTGCAGGGTCGGCACCTGGACCTGGACGCGGCGCTGCGACTGCTGCTCGGGGAGGCCGAGGACACCCCGCCAGGCCCGGAGGGATCCGGACCGGCCGTCCCCCGGCACCGGATCGGCCCGGTCGTCGCCGCGCTGCGCCGGGTCGCCGAGACCTGGGGCGCGCCCGCCCTGGACCCGTGGCTGCACCGGATCTGGCGCGCGCTGGACCTGCGCCCGCCGGGCAGCGAACCCGCCTGGTGGGCGGGCCGGTTGCTCACCGCCGGACTCGCCGCCAGCCCCGACCTGGTCGAACACCGGGCGCTGCTCGACCAGTTGGCCCGCCGGATCGCCGAACGGGCCGCCGCTGCGGGCGGTGCGGGCGGTGTGGAGGCGCTCGGCGGGCTGAGCCGCTTCGGCCCGGCGTTCTGGAGCGGCCTCGGCCTGCCCGTCGAGGCCGAACTCGCCCTGCTGCGCCGCCTGGTGGCCGCCGACGGCCCCGAGCAGCGCTTCCTCGGCGCGGTGGCCGAGCGGCTGCGCGCCGACCCGGTCACCGTGTTCCCACTGCTCTGCGCCTGGTTCGACGAAACGACCGATTCGCGCGTCGCCGACCTCGCCCAGGACCTGCTGTACGCCCACCGCCGGCTGGCCCTGGACGAGTTGGCCGACGCGCTGGCCGACGCCGCGCACCCGAGGGCGGACGCGCTGCTCACCGTGCTCGCCGCCGAGGAGCCGTCCGCGCTCTGCCGCGCGGTGGACCGCTGGAGCCACGACCGGCGGCCCGAACGGCACGTCGCGGCCGCCGTGCACGGGCTGCGGACGGCCCCGTACGCCGGCGGGGCCGGGGTCGAACTGCTGCGCTTCAGCGCGCTGACCCTGCTCGCCCGCGAGGACGAACCGGGCCTGCACGGCGCCGCCCTGGCCCTGCTGGTCGGCGACCCGGCGACCAGGGCCGAGCACCTGGACGCCGCGCTCGCCCTGCACCGGGCGGGCGGCGACGCCTTCCTCACCCCGGACGCGCTGGCCCCGGCCCTGGAGAGCGACCCGGAGCCCGTCCTGGCCGCGCTCGCCGACCGGCTGACCGGCTCGGGCGGCGCGGCCACCACCGCGACCCTGCGGGTGCTCGCCGACGCCCGCGACCCGGTGGCGGCCCGGCGGGGCGCCGAGCTGGTCGCCCGGCTGCTGCGCCAGCACCCGGCGCTGGCCGGGCCGGTGGCCGTCGACTACCTCGGCCGGCGCCTGCGCCGCGCCGCGATCGACGGGTCGGCCGACCGGCTGGAGCTGCGGGTGCTGCTCGGCGCCGCGCTGGCCGCCCGGGCGGCGGCGGTCCGCGCGCCGTTCGCCGAGGTGCTGTCCGTCCCGGTGGCCGATCCGGCGGCGGACGCGCTGCGCTGCGAGCTGCTGGACGCCCTGCTCGCCACCGAGACCGACCGGGCGGTGCTCACCGCCGCGGTGGAAGGCCTCGCCGAGCACTGCGCGGCCGAGAACCCCGCCCGGGCCCGCGCCGTGCTGGCCCGGGCGACCCCGGGTCTGGCCGACGCGGACGACCTGCTGGTGCGCTGCGCCGGGCGCTCGGCGGCCTTCGCCCAGCTGCTCGCCCAGTGGCCGTGCGACGCCGCCCCGACCGCTCCCGACGGCCCGCGGCTGGCCCGGATGCGGGCCCTGGTGGCCGCCGGACGGGACCCGCAGTACGCCGCCGCCGAGGCCGAGCGGACCGCCCCCGAGCGGGCCCTCCGCACACCGGTGCGCTCAACCCCCATTCCGGTGCCTGAGCCGGGGCAGGCGCATGGCACGCTATAGGGGTTCGGGTTTTGAGCGTTTGAGCGTACCGAGGGTACGCACCGTACGGAACGAGGAGCAGTCGGGTGCAGCGCTGGCGTGGCCTGGAGGAGATCCCCGCTGACTGGGGACGCAGCGTCGTCACCATCGGTTCGTTCGACGGGGTGCACCGCGGACACCAGTTGATCATCGGGCGGGCGGTCGAGCGGGCCCGCGAACTCGGCCTCCCCACGGTCGTGGTGACCTTCGACCCGCACCCGCGCGAGGTGATCCGCCCGGGCAGCCACCCGCCGCTGCTCGCGCCGCACCCGCGCCGGGCCGAGCTGATCGCCGAACTCGGCGTGGACGCGGTACTGGTGCTGCCGTTCACCACCGAGTTCTCCAAGGAGTCCCCGGAGACCTTCGTCCAGCAGGTGCTGGTGGACGCGCTGCACGCCCGGGTCGTCATCGAGGGCCCCAACTTCCGCTTCGGGCACAAGGCCGCCGGGGACGTCGCGCTGCTCACCGAGTTGGGCCGGGCGGACGACTTCCAGGTCGAGGTGGTGGACCTGCAGGTGTGCGGCACCGCCGGGGACGGCGAGCCGTTCTCCTCCAGCCTGACCCGCCGGCTGGTCGAGTCCGGGGACATGACCGGCGCCAACGAGGTGCTCGGCCGCCCGCACCGGGTCGAGGGCGTGGTGGTGCGCGGCGCGCAGCGCGGCCGCGAGCTCGGTTACCCGACCGCGAACGTGCAGACCGTGCCGCACAGCGCAGTCCCGGCCGACGGCGTGTACGCGGGCTGGCTGACCGCCGAGGGCGAGCGGATGCCGGCGGCGATCTCGGTCGGCACCAACCCGACCTTCGACGGCACCGCCCGCACCGTCGAGGCGTACGCCATCGACCGGGTCGGCCTGGACCTGTACGGGCTGCACGTGGCCGTGGACTTCCTGGCCTACCTGCGCGGGATGGAGAAGTTCGACTCCATCGAGGCGCTGCTGGACCGGATGGCCGACGACGTGAAGCGCGCGCGTGAGCTGACCGACGCCGTCTGACGACCGGCGCCGGCTTTCGTCCGGCACCGCGGCCGAGGGCCCGCCGACTCCTGGTCGGCGGGCCCTCCGTCGTCCTACTGCTGGGGCGGCTGCTGCGGGTGCGGGTAGCCGTAGCCGGGCGGCGGCGGGGGCTGGGGGGCCTGCTGCTGCGGATCGGAGTACGCCAGGCAGTCGTAGTCGTACCCGGGCCGCAGAGTTCCCTGCGGCGGTGGCTGCTGCTGGGGCTGCGGCCAGCCGTAGCCGGACGGGGGCGCGGGCTGGCCGGGCTGCGCCCCCCACGGCGCGCCGGGCGCGGGCTGGGGGGCCTGCTGCGGGTCGGCGTACGGCTGGGGCTGGCCCGGCTGCGGCTGGTGGGCGGTCTGCGCCTGCTGCTGCCAGCCGCCCTGTTGGGCGGCCGCCTGCTGGGCCCGGACGATGTCCTCGCCGACCAGGGTGGCCAGCTCGAAGTACGCCTCGCGGACCTTGGGCCGCATCATGTCGAGGTTGACCTCGGCACCGGCCGCCAGGCTCTCGTCGAAGGGCACCACGACCACGCCGCGGCAGCGGGTCTGGAAGTGCGCGACGATGTCCTCGATCTTGATCATCTTGCTGGTCTCGCGCACCCCGGAGACCACCGTGATGCTGCGCTGCACCAGGTCGGCGTAGCCGTGTGCGGAGAGCCAGTCCAGCGTGGTCGAGGCGCTGGAGGCACCGTCCACGCTCGGGGTGGAGACGATGATCAGCTGGTCGGCGAGGTCCAGCACCCCGCGCATCGCGCTGTACAGCAGACCGGTGCCGGAGTCGGTCAGGATGATCGGGTACTGGCGGCCCAGCACCTCGATGACCTGGCGGTAGTCCGAGTCGTTGAACGTGGTCGAGACGGCCGGGTCGACGTCGTTCGCCAGGATCTCCAGGCCCGAGTTCAGGTCCTGCGAGGTGAACTGACGGATGTCCATGTAGCTGCGCAGGTGCGGGATCGCCGTCACCAGGTCGCGGATGGTCGCGCCGGTCTGGCGCTTGACCCGGCGGCCCAGGGTGCCGGCGTCCGGGTTGGCGTCGATCGCGATCACCTTGTCCTGGCGCTCGCTGGCCAGGGTCGCGCCGAGCGCGGTGGTGGTCGTGGTCTTGCCGACGCCGCCCTTGAGGCTGATCACGGCGATCCGGTAGCAGCTCAGCACCGGGGTGCGGATGATCTCCAGCTTGCGGGCCTTCTCGGCCGCAGCGGCCTTGCCGCCGAACTGGAACCGCGGCTGCTGGCGCTGCTGCTTGGGCTGGCTGCGCAGCAGCCGGTCCGAGGACAGCTCGACGGCGGCGGTGTAGCCGAGCGGGGCGCCGTGCGCGGTCTGCTGCGGGGCGGCGGCCTGCTGGAACGCGGCGGGCGGCGGCGCGGCGGCGCCCTGCGGCGGCCAGGGCTGCGCGGGGCCGGGCTGCTGCGGCTGGACGGGCTGGCCCGGCTGGACGGGCTGGACGGGCTGGGGCGCGGTCGGCGGCTGGTAGGCGCCGGGCTGCGGCCAGCCGCCCTGGCGCGGGTCCACCGGACCGGACTGCGGCTGGGGCTGCGCGGGCTGCGGCTGCGGGTGCGGCTGGACGGACTGCGCGGGCTGGCCCGGCTGGGGTTGGGCGGCCCAGGCGGCCTGCGGGTCCCACCCGGGCTGCGGGTCGTGCGGCGCCGCGGGGTTCTGGGCCGGCACCGGCTGGGCCGGCGGCTGCGCGAGGTTCTGCGGCGGTACGGGCTGCGCCGGCTGCGGCGTCGCCACGTGCGCCGGGTACGGCTGCGGTTGCGCCGGTACCTCCGCCGGCGGCCAGGCCGCGGCTGCGGGGGCGTGCGGCTGCTCCGGCGTCACGGCCGGGGCCGGGGCCGGGGCTGGGGCCGCCACCGGGAACGGAACGTGCTGCGCCTCGGCCTGGACGGGCGGCACCGGCGGGACCGGTGCGGGCGCCGGTCCCGGCTCGGCCGCCGGGGCGGGCACCGGAGCCGGGGACGGCGCAGGGGCCTGGGCCTGGACCTGCGCGGGCACCGGAGCCTGCGGCTGGGCCACGGGCGCCGGCGCGACCGCCTGGTCGGCCGCCGCAGCCGCAGCCGCAGCCGCAGCCGGAGCCGGAGCCGGACCAGGGACAGGAGCCGTCGGCTCGGCAGCGGGAGCCTGCCCGGCAGCGGGCGTCGCCGCCGGCCCCGACTGCACGTACCAGGACGGGGGAGTGTAATCGGGCGCGTCGGACCAGTCGTCGTCGTCCTCCGCCGCGTTGTCGCCGACGTAGACGCCGTCCCGATCGCTGCTCACTAGGGCTCCCTCGTGTTCGCCGCCGCTTGTTCAGCGGTGCCGTTGCCGCAACAAAGACTAGGCCGTTCGGCTGCCCCGGTTGAAGGCGGCTTCGGTTCCGGACCGGGATCGACCGGCCCGGAAGCGCCCCTCAGTCCATCCGGCGCGGGCCTCCGAGCACCTGCTGTTCGGCCTGCCCGGCCACCGCCCGGACGTACTGACGCCGCATCCGGGTGGCCCACAGGGTGAGGTCGTCGCCGAGGGTGGGCAGCGCGGCCACGTCCTCCGGCGGGAGGGACAGCACCCGGCCGGTCAGCTCCGCCTCCTGCGGGGAGATCCGCTGCACGCCGACCAGGTCGGCCGCGTTGAGCACCCGGGAGGCGTTCGGTCCCAGGTAGGGCAGCAGGGTCAGGGTGGTCTGCCAGGGCGCGGCGGAGAGCCGGCTGCGCGGCGGACGGGCGCCGAGGTCGCGCACCACCAGGACCGGCGAGGCCACCGAGGCGCCTTGCGGGCCGAGCCGTCCGACCTGGTGGACGGTCACGCACGGCTGGCCGCCGCCGGCGGCCTGCGCCATCGGGCCCCAGAGTTGGCCGCGGGCGGTCTCGACCGCGACCCGGGCGCCGATCGCGGCCGCCCGCAGCGCGATGACCTGCGCCGTCCAGATGCCGCCGACCAGCACCAGGTCGTACGAGCTGGGGCGGAACAGGCCGAGCACCGCGGGCAGTCCCTGCGGGTCGACGCCGATCACCACGCCGTCGTCGCCGACCGGGAAGGCCAGCGCACCGAGGTCGGCGGCCTCCAGCACGTGCTTCTCCCGGCGCGGTCCGCGCAGCCCGAAGCCGGGCAGGATCCGCGGCCGGGTCCGCCGCTGCTCGGCGCCGGGCTGCGGGCCGGGGGCCGGATAGGTCTGGTACGCCATCAGGACGCTCCTCCCAGCGGCAGGGTGGCGAGCATGCCGGGGGCCTGCTCGAGGTCGAGCCGGACCAGGCCGAGGCCGGCGCTCTGCGCCCGTGCCTCCACCTGGCGGCCGACCTGACCGACCTCGCTCTCGCTGCGCCCGGTCACCCGCAGGTGCCCGCTGACGGTCACCGAGCCGCCGGTGCCGTGCCCGGCGGTGAGGCTGAAGGTGCTGGCCAGCGCGGGGGAGCCGGTGATCAGGTTGACCAGGTCCGGTGCGCCGATCCGGCCGGGCGCGCCGCCGGGGCGGCTGAGCTGCGGCCAGCGGGAGATCCAGTAGGTGCTGTGCCAGCGGTCGTCGATCCGCCAGAAGCGGTTGCCCTCCTGGGTGCGGCGGGTGGTGCCGCCGCCGCTGCCGGTGCCCTGGCGCCCGGCGACCGCGATCGGGTTGGCACAGGTGGCGATGGCCAGGGCGGCGATCAGTTCGCGCTCGTCCAGCACGGTGGCGTTGAACCCGGCGCTGTTGAGCCGCCCGGCCAGCTGGTCGGTCACCCGCTGCAGCGCCTTGCGGGCGCCCTCCTCGCCGCCGCCGCGGGCCCGGACGGCGCTGGCCGCGCGCTCCGGGTCGAGCTTGAGGGCGACCCAGGTCAGCCGCAGTCCGGGGGTGGAGGTGCCGTCCGGCAGCTCGCGGTAGGCGCGGGCGGCCAGCGACTGCTCGGGCAGGTGCGGGGCCGGCGCGGGCTGGGTGTGCTGGACCAGCTGCACCGACTCCAGGGTGACGTCGTCCACGGTGAGCGCCGAGCAGATCACGTCCAGCGGCAGCGGCAGCGCGGTGCGTACCGGGCGCAGCGGCTGGTCCTTGGCCTGGACGAGCAGCACCGAGCTGAGGAAGGTGCCGTCGCCGACCATGCCGGTCTCCCGGCGGACCGGGCGGCCGCCGAAGTCGGCCTCGGTGGCGTGGGTGCAGGTGCGCAGCCCGGGCTCGAGTTCCAGCGCGGGCGCCAGCGCGGGGTCGGTGCCGGGCGGCGGCAGCAGCGACTTCGCCTGCTTGCGGCGGGACTTGAGGGCCGAGCGCACCCGCAGCAGCTCCGGGATGGTGCGGCCGCGCAGCGGGACGACCGCCAGCACCAACAGCACCAGCGAGACCGCGCCGAAGCCGGCCGCGGCCGGGCGGCTGATCGTCCAGCCGACCGCGACCAGGGCGGCCGCGACCTCGACCAGGACCAGCTGCTGGAGCTTCAACCGGCCGCCGAGCAGCCCGGGTCGGGGGTTGACGCGGACCTGGACGGCGCCGCCGGCGCCGGCCCCCGTCGGCGGGCGGACGGCCGTGGCCTCGACGGGCGGGCCGCCGCGTCGGGCCCGTCCGGACCGGCGCGACCTTCCGCCGCCCGCGCTGCCGCGGCGTTCTGGAGCGGTCTGGCTTGGCATCCCCCGGTGGCCCTCTCTGATCCGTTGTCACGGCCCGGCTGGCTGGTTCGCGGACCGTACCCGTACCGTACTCACCGTCTGCTGCCGCATCGTAGAGGGTTCGAGCCGGATCCCGCCCGGCGGGTGCGGACCACGGGGACGGTCGGACCGACGGGAGGCCGACCACGTCTGGCACACGTCTGACAGAGGGGGACGACGAGGATGGCATCGCGCCGGGACGAGCTGAACGCGTACACCTTCGCCCGCAAACGCACGGTGGGGGCGTTCCTGCTGCCCTCCGGGGGCGGCAGTGACGAGGACGCGCCGCGCCCGGTGAAGGCGGTGCTGCCGAGCGTGCTGGTCGGGGCGGTGGTGGTGGCCGGGTTCGGGCTCTGGGGGGTGTTCAAGCCCGCCGCTCCGCTGCAGTGGGACAGCGGCAAGAACATCATCCAGGGCAAGCAGTCGACCACCCGCTACGTGGTGCTGACCGATCCGGACGGCAAGACCAAGCGGCTGCACCAGGTGCTCAACATGTCCTCGGCGAGGCTGGTGCTGCCGGCGGACGCCAAGGTCGTGGTGGTGGACGACGGGGTGCTGGACCGCTACCCCAACCACGGCCCGACCATCGGGATCCCGTACGCCCCGGACAAGTTGCCCAGCAAGGACAACGCGAGCCAGCCGATGAAGTGGGCGGTCTGCGACCGGCCGGGCTCGGACGACAAGCAGGAGACCGTCAACCAGGCGGTGTTCGTGGCGGCCGGCCCGGACGCGGCGGCGCTGTCGGCCAAGGACCGGATGCTCGGCCCGGACCAGCTGATGCTGGTGCAGCAGGCGGACGAGCAGCAGGTCTCGACCACCTCGGGCTCGGGCCAGTCGGCCGCGGGCGCCGCGGCGGTGTTCCTGGTCGACGCGCAGGGCCGCAAGCACGTCATCGGCCCGCAGTCGGACGACAAGGAGCGCAAGGCGCTGATCACCGCGGTGTTCGGGCCCAACGCGGTGCCGCAGCGGGTCAAGCGGGAGTGGCTGGACACCCTGGTGAACGCCAGTCCGATCACCTTCCCGGACGTCAAGGGGATGACCGACAGTCAGGGTCCCAACTCCAGTGTGGCGCTGGGCAACGCGGCGGACCGCCGGATCGGCCGGCTGGTGCACTACCAGGACCGCAACTACGTGGTCGGCAAGGACGGCCTCTTCCTGATCACCCCGTTCCAGGCGGAGCTGATCCGGCAGAACCCGGCCTACCAGGTGCTCTACAAGTACGACCAGGACAAGCGGCCGCGCAGCGACGACATGACGCCGGAGGACCAGTCCAGGTTCAACACCGACGTGAAGCTGCCGGGCACCGCGGACGACTGGCCGCTGAAGTCCGCGGCGCCGGTGAACAACTGGCAGGACCGCCAGGACGCCCGGCTGGTCGTCTGCAGCACCTTCGACGGCATGTCCGAGGACGGCCGCACGCCCAAGCGCAGCGTCTGGGCGGGGACGTCCTACCCGGCGGCGTACAACAACGGCGCGGGCGCGGCGTACGTGACGCCCGGGCACGGCCTGTTCTACCGGGCGGTGGACAACGCGGGCGGCGGCAACCAGCCCGGTGCCAACGCGGCCGCCGGCTCCGGCACCGACTTCCTGATCACCGAGACCGGGCTGCGCTACTCCGTCCCGGCCAACGGTGACGGCGGTCGCGGTCCGAGCCCGTCGGCGGGTGCGAGCGGCGCCGCGAAGACGCCGGCCCCGCAGCAGAGCACCTCGAACCCCGGTTCCGGGGACCAGCCGACCCAGAACCCGGACGACCAACCCGGCGGAAACCAGGCACGATTGGGTTACCAGAACGTCCAGCCGCTGCCGGTACCGAAGGAGTGGTCCAACCTGGTCCCGGCCGGTCCGCCGCTGACCGCGAAGAGCGCCGCGCAGCCGCAGAACGCCTGACCGGCCAAGCCCGGCAACGGAATTGGCCCCAGTGTCATGGTCTGGTAACTACTCAGCGCTCGATGTTGGGCGAGTTGCGTGTGCCGACTACAGTGCTGCTGGACATCACACGGGTGATGCGGCGGCAGGGCCCTGGGGCCCTCCGTACACACAATTGTTTGTCTCATGGGGGATGGTGGAGCATGAGTGACGGCCAGTTCACGGTGACCGCACAGGAGATGACGGCCTTCGCCGGGAAGATCGAGGAGGCGATCGGCCAGATCGAGCAGGAGCGCAGTGCGCTTCAGACGACGGTCGACAACATCACCAGTGGCTGGAAGGGTCAGGCGGCGGAGGCCTACAAGACCCTGCAGACTCAGGTCAACGACGACGTCAAGAAGCTGAAGGAATCGCTGACCGCGATCAAGCACGCGATCGAGCTGACCACCAAGCACTACGCGAGTGCCGAAGAGGAGCAGAAGGCGCTGTTCGGCCCCCAGGGCTGATCATCGCTTCCGCGCTGATCAACGCTCTGCTCCGACCTTCCGCCCGCCGGGGCGCCCGCGGCTGAGCGCCGGGTGCTCCGCATCCTCGTCAAGGGAGACATCGTGTCCGACCACATCCTCGTCAACTTCCAGACCCTGCACCAGGCCTCGCAGGACGTGCAGAACTCGGCCAACCGGATCGAGCACATGCTGTCCGAACTGCGCAAGGAGGTCACCAAGATCTCCCACGGCTGGCAGGGCCAGGCCCAGCAGGGCTACAACGCCCAGCAGGCCAAGTGGGACTCGGCCGCCCAGAACCTGAAGGACACCTGCGCCAAGATCTCCGGCTCGCTGGAGAGCGCCGCGCAGAGCTACCAGCAGACCGAGAAGAAGAACGCCGGTCTCTGGCAGGGCTGATCGACCGTTCCCGGGACGGGAACGACAGGGCGGGTACCCGGGTTTCCGGGCACCCGCCCTTCGGCGCGTGGCGCGGCACGGGGTGGAGAACATGAGGGGTGGCAGGGTGTCCGGAGGCGGGTTCCGTAGGACGGCCGCGGCGCTGGCCGCGCTCGCGGTGCTGGGCGGTCCGCTGGCCGCCCCGGCGTACGCGGACGGGCCCGGGCTGGCCTCCGCCGGTGACTGCCCCAAGCCTGCGCCCGACGTGCAGACCGTGCCCTGGTCGCTGCAGCGGCTGCTGTTGGACGAGTTGTGGCAGGGCGGGGCGACCACCGGCAAGGACGTGACGGTCGCCGTCATCGACACCGGGGTGGACGACAACAACGCGCAGCTGGCCGGCAAGGTGGTGCAGGGCCCCAGCCTGCTGTTCGACAAGCAGAACAACAAACTGGTCGACGGCACCTCGAAGAACGACACGGTCGGCCACGGCACCAAGGTGGCCGGCATCATCGCCGCTCGCCGCAGCGACCGGACCGGTTTCGTCGGACTGGCACCCGACGCCCAGATCTACGCCATCCGGCAGAACGACAGCGAGGGCAACGGCGACGTCGCCAGCCTCGCGGCGGCCATCAGCGACGTCGTCAAGTACGACAACGACGTCCTCAAGACCAAGGACCCGAACAAGTCCCTGATCAGGGTCATCAACATCTCCCAGGACGTACGCGGCGCGGGCGACGCCCACTTCGGCGGCTACCAGGAGCTGAAGACCGCGATCCAGGACGCCGAGAACGCCGGCATCGTGGTGGTCGCCTCCAGTGGCAACGACGGCAAGGAGGGCGACACCTACCCGGGCGCCTTCCCGACCGTGCTGTCCGTGGGCGCCTCCGACCGCAACAACGAGCGCGCGCCGTTCTCCCAGTACGGCTCCTTCGTGAAGGTCGCCGCGCCCGGCGTCGAGATGCTCTCCACGGTGCCCGGCGGCGGCCAGTGCGTGGACAACGGCACCAGCTTCGCCGCCCCGTACGTCTCCGGGCTGGCCGCGCTGCTGCTCGGCGCGCACCCGAAGTGGACGCCGGCCCAGGTGCGGGCCTGGATCGAGCAGACCGCCCAGCGCACCGAGCCCGGCCCCAACCAGTTCATCGGCTGGGGCGTGGTTGACCCGGTCAAGGCCGTCACCAAGGCGCCCGAGAACCCGCCGTCCGCCCCCGCCCCGGACGCCCCGGTGCGGCTGGCCGCAGCACCGATCGTGCCGGCGCCGGTCGGCCTCGGCGAGACCCAGGCGGACCGCGACGGCCGTACCGCCACATACGTGGTCGGCGTCGGCGCGCTGCTGGTCGCCCTGCTGATCGGCGGAGGAGTCGTGCTGCGCGACCACCGCCGCAAGTCCGCCGACCGACAGGCGTGATGCGCCTGACACGCGTCCGAGAGGTGTTCGGGAAAAACCCGTGAAACACCTGTAACACCGGCGCCCGCTCACCGCATCCATCAGGTGTCAGGGGCACACGGACGCGGGGGAGCGGCGGGCGATGGGGTGGATCGGGGGCGGCCGCGAGGCCAAGGACGCCGAGTTCCTGGAGCTCGTCTCCAGCCGCACCGGCCACCTCTACCGCTCGGCCTGCCTGCTCACCAGCGGCGACACCCACTACGCGGAGGACCTCGTGCAGGAGGCCCTCAGCCGGATGTACGTGCTCTGGCGGCGCAGCGCCTTCACGGGCGGCCGGCACCGGATCGAGAACCCGGCGGCCTACACCCACACGGTGATGGTGCGCACCTTCCTCGCCCAGCAGCGCCGCCGTTCCAGTGGCGAGCGCCCGAGCGAGAGCCTGCCGGAGCGGGAGGGGCACGACGCGGACAGCAGTCTGCGGCTGACCCTGCTCGACGCGCTCGGGCGGATGCCGGCCAAGGACCGGGCCGTGCTGGTGCTGCGCTACTGGGAGGACCGCAGCGTCGAGGAGACCGCCGAGGTGCTGCGGCTGTCCTCCGGTGCGGTCCGGACCAGGACCACCCGGGCGCTGGCCCGGCTGCGCACCCTGCTCGGCGACTCGCTGGCCGAACTCGCCGTCCGCTGACGTCCTCCGCACCACCCGCTGACCACTTCTGGCCCTTCCGCGACGCAAGGAGACGGTGATCCGCCATGTCCGAGCCGGACAAGTTCGAAGACGATCTTCTCTACGCCCTCACCCGTACCGGTGAGGGTTTCCGCCCCGACCAGGCCGACCAGGCCGGGCTGGTCGCGGGCGGGTACCAGCGCGGCCGCCGCCGCTGGCGCCGCCGTTCGACCGCCGCGGTGGTGGGCGGTGCCGCCGCGCTGGCCCTGGTGGGCACCGGCGCGGTGTACCTGACCGGCAACGGTTCGACGTCCGGCGGCACGGCCACGGTGGCCGCGGCCCCCGCCGCCTCCACCGGTGTCGCGCTGACCCCGGCCTCCGCCGGCGCCGGTACGCCCACCCCGACCGCCACCGCCGCCGCGGCGGTCACCGGCGACGAGGTGCTGGCCACCTTCAAGGCCCTGCTGCCCAAGGGCGAGATCACCGATGCGAGCGGCCGGGGCAGCAACGGCTCCATGCCCACCTTCGCGGGCGCCCAGCTGGTGTTCGACGACGGCGCCGGCAAGTCGCAGCTCATGGTCGGGGTGCAGAAGCACCGCAAGGGCCAGGCCCAGGAGCGCTCCTGCCCGGACGCCAAGATCAACCGGATCGACGCCTGCTCGGTCACCACTCTGGCGGACGGCTCCAAGCTGTTCCTCAGCGAGGGCTACGAGTACCCGGACCACCGCGCCGACACCAAGGAGTGGATGGCGTCGCTGACCGGGCCGGACGGCCGGGAGATCAACCTCAGCGAGTGGAACTCGGCGCAGGAGAAGGGCGCGTCGGTCAGCCGTCCCAACCCGCCGCTCACCCTGGACCAGCTCCGGGCGATCGTCACCGACAAGTCCTGGGACCGGATCGTCGCGGGGGTCCAGCCCGACGGCGTCGACCCTGCGGCCACCGACACCGGTCTGTCCCTGCAGGACCGCCAGGCGATCCTGGCCAAGTTGCTGCCCGCCGGGGTGACAGTCAGCAAGATCGACGGCAACGAGACCTTCGCCGACGTCCAGCTCACCCAGGGCGGAACCACGGGATCGCTGGTCCTGCGGGTGCAGAAGCTGGTGCGCCAGCCGGGCGACCAGACGGAGAAGATGTTCGAGGGCGCGACGGTCCTGCCCGAGGGGGGCCTGCTCAAGCTCTACGGCCCGGGGACGCCCAATCCGAAGGGCCAGCCGATGGCGGACGTCCTGCGGGGCGACCTGCGCATCCTGGCCGGCCAGGGACCGACGGGCAAGCCGCTGCTGAGCCTGGACCAGCTGAAGGCGATCGCCGCCAGCCCGGAGTGGAAGATCAAGAAGTAGCGGTCACGGACGTGGCGGTGCCCCGGGCTCTGAGGAGAGCCCGGGGCACCGCCGTGTGGGGGAGGGGTGGGGGATCGGGGGTCAGTCCCGCTGGTCCTCGGGGAGGCTGATCACCCAGCGGGTGGCCTGCCGGGGACGCAGGTAGAACAGCCAGTAGAGGGTGGCGGCGGCGGTGATGCCGCCGGTCCACAGCAGGGGCTCGGCGTCCAGCTGGGTCATCACGTAGACCAGGACGACGATCAGCAGCACCGGAACGGCCGGCCACAGCGGCATCCGCCAGGCGGCGGCGTGCTTGTGGTGGCCGCGGCGGGAGAGCAGCGAGGCGATCGCGACCAGCAGGTACATCGCGGTGACGGCGACGCCGGTGATGTTGCTGAGCAGCTCGCCCTTGACGAAGCAGAGCGCGGCGCCGGGCAGGCCGACCGCCAGGGTGGCGATCCACGGGGAGCCGAAGCGGCCGAGGGTGCCGAAGGCCTTGTTGACCGGCTCGGGCCAGGCCTTGTCGCGGGCGGAGGCGAACAGCACCCGGGAGTTCTGGATGACCATGACGATGCCGGCGTTGATGATGGCCAGCGCGATGCAGAGGCTGATGAAGGTGCCGACCGCGGAGTTGCTCCAGGCGGTGACCATGCCGGAGATGTCGCCGGAGGTCAGGGTCTGCAGGTCGGGGGCGCCCATGGTGATGGCGGCGACTGGGATCAGGATGATGGCGCTGGAGAGGCCGAGGGTCCACAGCACGGTGCGGGAGACGGTGCGGCGGGGGTTCTCCAGCTCCTCGGACAGGTAGACGGCGGTGGAGAAGCCCTGGGTGGCGAACAGGGCGATGCCGAGCGCGCCGATGATGGCGCCGATGCGGACCGGGCTGGCGGCGCCGCCGTCGGTGGAGACCAGGCCGTGCAGCAGGCTCGGGTGCTGGGCGTTGGTGTGGGCGAAGCCGAGCACTGAGACCACGCCGGCCGCGATGACCTCCAGGACCAGGAAGATGCCGGTGATCCAGGCGTTGGCGCGCAGGTCGAGCAGGCCGGCCAGGGTGGCGGCCAGCATCACGGCGGCGCCGGCGATCGCCTTGTCGACGTGCAGGACGGGCGCGAGGTAGTCGGCGGTGCCGAGCGCGATGACCGAGGGGACGATCATCACCACGATGAGCGACTGGATGAAGACCAGCCAGCCCGCGAGCCGTCCGGCCAGGGTGCCGACCATCGCGTACTCGCCGCCGGCGCTGGGGATCAGGGTGCCGAGCTCGGAGTAGCAGAACGCGACCGCGATGCAGAGCACCGAGCCGATGGCGATGGCCAGCGCGGTGGCGCTGCCGATGCTGGAGAACAGCTGCGGCACGATCACGAAGAGCGTCGACGCGGGCGTGACGCAGGACAGCGTGAGCAGGGTGCCGCCCACGACGCCGATCGAGCGCTTGAGCTGCTGGGGCGCGGCTGCCCCGTCCGCCGTGGCGGTTACGGTCTGTGGCGGGCGAAGCGTGTCGGGCATGTCGATTCCGATCGGCTCTGTGCGGTCCTGGGATGGGAGCGGTATCGCCTCCGCTGACTGGGCTGCTCGGGACTGGTCCGGTCGCTCCCGGGCCGCAATGGAACCTTGGGCGTATTGACTGCGTCAACGCCGGAACTGCTTCGGAATCCGTTGCGGCCAACCGCATAAACATGCGATCCGATGATCACTTACCGGCCACCGGGCTGTATGTCCGACTTGTTACTTTGGCTTCAGAGGGCATGAATCAAAGGTGAACGGCACATTGCGGCCCATTATTCAAAGGTGACGCCCTGGTCCGGCGCCAATACGCTCAGACGGCTTCGAGTGCTGCGGCAACTTCCCGGCCGGGTACGGGAACCGCAGCCCCGGCCCGGAAAGATCTAGGTAACGTTTCAGCACCTGGGACGCCGAAGGGTCGGACTCCCGGGGAGTCCGACCCTTCGATCACCGTCCGTAGCGAACGGCCCGATCAGTGCACGCCGCTGACGGCCCTCGTCACTGCGTCGGCAGCCAGCCCGTCTGGACCATCTGTCCGTTGGTCGCGCGCCGCGACACGTACACCCCGCGGCCCGGCGGCAGCGCCTGCGGCTTGACCGTGCCCAGCAGCGCGCCCTCGTCCCGGTTGCCGGACAGGATGACGCCCTGCCCGCCGAGCTCGCGCATCCGCTGCATCACCGGCTCGTACAGCGAGCGCCCGGCGCCGCCCGCGCTGCGGGCCACGATCACCCGCAGGCCGATGTCCCGGGCGAACGGCAGGAACTCGGCCAGCGGCGCCAGCGGGTTGCCCGAGCTGGTCGCGACCAGCTCGTAGTCGTCGACGATCACGAACATGTCCTTGCCGCTGTACCAGCTGCGGTTGCGCAGCTGCTCGGCGGTCACGTCCGGGCCGGGCAGGCGGCGGGCGCAGGCCCCGCGCAGCATGTCCACGATGGCCGCCATGGCCGGCTGCGCGGCCGCGTACTCCACCAGGTACTCCGGCGGCACGGTGCCCAGCAGCGCGCGCCGGTAGTCGCCGACCACGATGCCCGCCTGGTCCGCGGTGTAACGCTCGGTGATCTGCTTGATCAGCATCCGCAGCAGCGCGGACTTCCCGGACTCGGTGTCGCCGAACACGATGAACAGCGGGTCGGTCTCGAAGTTGACGAACACCGGCGCCAGTTCGGCCTCGTCCACGCCGAAGGACACCCCGCGCTCCGGGTGCTCGAAGCCCTTCGGCAGCGAGAACCCGTCGAGCACGGCCGGCAGCATCCGCACCTGCGGCGCGCGCGGGCCGGCCCAGGCCCCGTCGACCGCGCCGACCAGCCCGGCCACGCCGTCCTGCAGGTCCTCCACCGAGGAGGAGCCGTCCAGCCGCGGCAGGCCGCCCAGGAAGTGCAGCCGCTCCGCGGTGATGCCGCGCCCGGCCAGCGCCGGGACGTTCTGCGCCACCCGGCGGTCCACCTCGGACTCCATGGCGTCACCGAGCTTCAGCTCGATGCGGTTCTGCAGCAGGTCCTTCAGCGCCGGGCGCACCTCCGCGTACCGGGCCGCGGTGATCACCAGGTGGACGCCGTAGCCGAGGCCGCGCTGGGCGATGTCGGCGATCACCGGCTCCAGCCCCTCGAACTCCTGCTTGAAGGTGTTCCAGCCGTCGATCATCAGGAACACGTCGCCGAAGGCCTCGTCCGGCAGCTGCCCGGCCGCCCGGCGGGCCCGGTACGTCGCGATGGTGTCGATGCCGGTCGCCCGGAACAGCTCCTCGCGCCGGTTCATCACCCCGTGCACCTCGGAGACCATCCGGCGCACCTTGTCCACGTCCAGGCGCCCCGCCACCCCGCCGACGTGCGGCAGGCCGGTCAGCGACTGGAAGCTGCCCGCGCCGAAGTCCAGCAGGTAGAACTGCACCTCGCGGGGGGTGTGGGTGAGGCCGAAGGCGGCCGTCATGGTGCGCAGCACGGTGGACTTGCCCGAGCGCGGGCCGCCCACCACCAGGCCGTGGCCGGCCGCCCCGGAGAAGTCGACCTCCAGGATGTCGGTCTTCTGCTCGCGCGGCTTGTCGACGATGCCGATCGGGGCCCGCAGCCGGCCGCCCGGGTAGCCGGGCGCGGTCAGCCCGCGCTCCGGGACGACCTGCAGCGGCGGCAGCAGGTGGTCGATGCTCGGCGCGTCGTCCAGCGGCGGCAGCCACACCTGGTGCGCGGCCGGGCCCTGGCCGGCCATCCGCTGGACGAACACGTCCAGCACGGTGTCCACCAGCGCGTCGTCCTGCTCCGGGGCCTGCGGCGCCTCCTGCTCCACCGGCTCCGGCGGCAGGTCGACGTAGGCCGAGGTGAACGCCACCGGCCGGGTGTTCACCCGCCGTCCGCCGGTCGACCGCTGCTGCCCCGGCGCCCGGTACGGCCCCGAGACGTACGCGGCCTTGAACCGGTCCATCACGTCCTCGCCGAACTTCAGGTAGCCGACGCCCGGCACCGGCGGCAGGTGGTAGGCGTCCGGCACGCCGATCGCCGCCCGCGACTCGGCCGCCGAGAAGGTGCGCAGACCGATCCGGTACGAGAGGTAGGTGTCCAGGCCGCGCAGCTTGCCCTCCTCCAGGCGCTGCGAGGCCAGCAGCAGGTGCACGCCCAGGGAGCGGCCGATCCGGCCGATCTGGATGAACATCTCGATGAAGTCGGGCTTGGCGGTGAGGAGTTCGGAGAACTCGTCGATGATCAGCACCAGCGAGGGCAGCGGGTCCAGCGCCGCGCCGGCCGCCCGGGCCCGCTCGTATTCGTGGATGTTGGCGTAGTTGCCGGAGCGGTGCAGCAGCTCCTGGCGCCGGTGCAGCTCGCCCTCGATCGCGTCGCGCATGCGGTCGACCAGGGTGAGCTCGCCCTCCAGGTTGGTGATCACCGCGGAGGTGTGCGGCATGTCCGCCATGCCCAGGAAGGTCGCGCCGCCCTTGAAGTCGGCGAGCACGAAGTTCAGCGTCTCCGAGGAGTGGGTCATCGCCAGCGCGAGCACCAGCGTGCGCAGCAGCTCCGACTTGCCGGAACCGGTCGCGCCCACGCACAGGCCGTGCGGGCCCATGCCCTCCAGCGCGGCCTCCTTGATGTCCAGGTAGACGTGCTCGCCGTTCGCCCCGACCCCGATCGGCACCCGCATCCGCTCGTGCTGGGCGCGCGGGCGCCAGCTGCGGGCCACGTCGAAGGAGCCCGGGTCGCCGGAGTTCATCATGTCGGTGAAGTCCAGGTTGGACAGCAGCGGCTCGTCGTCCCCGCCGGCCGAGGCCCGGTACGGCGCCAACTGCCGCGCCAGCGCCTCGGACTGCCACAGCGAGAGCAGGTCCGGCTTGCCGGCGTAGGTCGCCCCGGAGGCCGAACGCAGCACCAGCTCCTGCGGGTTGACCGTCACCATCAGGTGCCCGCTCGGCTCGTCCACCTCACCCGGGACGACCTCGATGACGGTCACCCCCTGCACGCCCTCGGGGCCGGCCAGCACCGAGTCGTGCGGCACCCCGGCGCCGTCCATGATGACCACCAGGTGCGGCTGGTCCGCCGCGGGCGCGGCGTCCCGGACGAAGCGCTGGCGGCCGGACAGCTCGTCCTGCAGCAGGTACTCCAGCTCGCCCAGGTCGTGGGCGCTCAGCCGGCGCGAGCCCGCGCCGTCGGCCTCCTTGCGGTGCTGGTTGTGCGGGAGCCACTTGGTCCAGTCCCACTCCTCGGCCGCGCCGGGGGCCGCCGCGACCGCGATCAGCAGGTCGTCCGGCGAGTGCAGGGTGGTCAGTTGGGCGATCATCGCGCGCACGTTGCCGTACACCGAGTCCGGGTCCCCGCACACCGTGATGTGGTAGAAGGCGCGCAGCGAGACCGCCAGCGGCAGGTCCTGCAGGGTGCCGTGGGCCTTCAGGAAGGAGTGCATCGCGGCCGCCGACAGCGGCTCCAGCTCGTCCATCGGCGCGGTCTGCGGCGCCACCAGCGGGGTGGACAGCTGGACCGGCCCGAGGCCCACCCGGATCTGCGCGAAGTCGCCGTCCGCCGTGCGCCGCTCCCACAGCCGCCGGCCGTCCTCGACGATCGACCACAGTTGGTCCGGCGCCGGGTTCAGGAACAGCAGCGCACCGCGCTGGCTCTCCGCCGTGCGGCGCACCTGGCGGCGGGTCTGCTGCAGGTACTTGAGGTAGTCGCGCCGCTCGTCCGCCATGGCGGTCGAACCGCCCTTGCGGGCCCGCACGATCTGGGCCAGCACCATGCCGACCGTCGAGACGATCATCAGACCGCCCATGATCTTCATCGGGGCGGCCGCGCCCGGCGAGAAGAAGAACACCGCCGAACCGCCCATGCCGAGCATCGGCAGGATGCTCATCAGCCAGTCCTCGCCGCCCTGCCGGGGCAGCTCGGGCGGACTGACCAGCTCCACCGGCTCGTCCGGCACCGTCGGCGGGTAGGCCCTGGCCGGTCGCTTGACCATGATCACACCCATGCGTCATCCACCCCGCGGCGTCGATCGATCACTTCGGCATCAGCCCTCACGCGACTGCGCCCGCTCCGGTACGGGTTCCCGTGACTGAGGACGCCCCACACAGCGCAGCCCCCGTACCACCGTGCGCAGGCGCCGATCCTAACGGTCGCCCCCGCACCGCCCACCACGCCCCGCCCCCGCACCGCCCACCACGCCCCGCCCCCGCACCGCCGCCGGGCCCCGCCCCCGCACCGCCGCCGGGCCCCGCCCCGCAGCGACGCCGGGCACGAACCGAGCGGGTAGGGTAACGCCGCGCCAACTCGCGGCCCGGCCGGGCCGGTTCCACAGCCAGACCGCGCGCCACCGGGCCGCGGCACCGTCAAACCCAGGGGGAGCGCCCAGTGCGTCGAAGGATCGAGGTGCGGCCGTGACTTCAAACGCCGCCACGGGCTACTGCCGGGTCACCGTCGTCGCCCCGGACCGCCGGATCGACGTCGCCCTGCCCGAGGACGTCGCACTCGCCGACGTCTACCCCGAGGTGCTGCGCCTGGCCAACCAGAGCCAGCCCGACGGCACCCCCACCGGCTTCCACCTGGTCCGCCGCGACGGCACCGTGCTCGACAGCAGCCTGTCGCTGGCCGCCCAGCAGGTCCGCGACGGCGACCTGCTGGCGCTGCGCCCCTTCGCCGAGTCCCTGCCGCCGGCCGTCTACGACGACGTCGCCGACGCCATCGCCAGCGCCGTCGAGGCCGACCGCCGGTTCTGGACCGTCGAGCTGATGCGCGGCTTCGGCCTGATCGGCACCGGGGTGCTGCTCACCCTGCTCGGCTTCGCGCTCTGGTTCTCCGACCTGCGCCACGACATGCACAGCCTGCCCGGCGTGCTGGCCGGCGTCACCGCCGTCGTGCTCACCGCCCTCGCCGGAGTGCGCGCCCGGGTCTACCAGGACGCCCCCGCCGCGGTCGCGCTCGGCCTCGGCGCCCTGCCGCACGCCCTGATCGCCGGCAGCGGCGTCATCGCCGTCGCCCACAAGTGGGACGGCCCCGGCCGGCTGCAGTTCCTGACCGGCTGCGTCACCGCCCTGGTGATCGCCGTGCTGCTCGCCGGGCTGCTGCCCACGATGGACGCGGTGTTCGTCGCCGCCGCCTTCGTCGCCACCGCCGGCGCGCTCGCCACCTTCGCCGCGGTGCTGATGCCGGACACCCCGGCCGGGAACATCGCCGCCGTCACCGGTGTCGCCGCCGTCGCCGCCGTCGGCTTCCTGCCCAGCCTCTCCGCCCGCTTCGCCCGGCTGCCGGTCGGCTTCAGCGCCCCCGGCCAGACCCGCACCCGCAGCCGCGACTACGACGAGGAGGCCGAGCGCGCCGAGGTCGTCCAGTACGAGCGGATCGCCCACCAGGCCCGCCGCGGCCACGAGGTGCTGGTCGGCCTGGTCGGCGGCTGCGCCGCGGTCGTGGTCGGCGCCTGCGCCGTCCTCTCCTTCACCGACCGGACCTTCCCCGAGCTGCTCGCGCTCGCCCTGGGCATCGCCACCATGCTGCGCGCCCGGCTGTTCCGCTACACCGCGCAGGTCCTCAGCCTCACCGCGGCCGGCCTGCTCGGCCTGTGCCTGCTGATCGTCGGCCTGTCGCTGCACACCCCGCAGTTCATCCTGCGCGCGGCCGGCTCCAGCACCGAGCTCGACCTGCGCACCATCTGGCTGGCCGCCTCCATCGCCTTCGGCGCCGCGCTGCTCACCGCGATCGCCCTGGTGGTGCCCCGGCTCGGCGTCTCCCCGTTCTGGGGGCGCATCCTGGACCTGTTCGACAGCCTCACCCTGATCTCGCTGGTCCCGCTGGCGCTCGCCGTCCTGAACATCTACCGGCTGGTCCGCGGCGCCACCGGCTGACCCCGCGGACCGGTGCCGCCCACCCGGCCGTTCGGCAGGTGGGCGGCACTGGTACGCTTGGCCTCCGAGCGCAGCCGTGTGTCCGCCCCCAGGGGCAGCCGACCGCCGGCCGCACTCGCGACACCGAGTTCTCGCAGAGTCCTGTGCTGTCGACCAGGACCGCTCGGTAGACCTTGAAGGAGTTGCAGTGGCTCTCGCCTCTGACGTGAAGAAGCAGATCATCGCCGAGTTCGGCCAGAAGGAGGGCGACACCGGCTCCCCCGAGGTCCAGGTCGCCATGCTCTCCCGCCGCATCTCGGACCTGACCGAGCACCTCAAGTTCCACAAGCACGACCACCACTCGCGTCGTGGCCTGCTGATCCTGGTCGGCCAGCGCCGCCGCCTCCTGCAGTACCTGGCCAAGAAGGACATCGAGCGCTTCCGTACGCTCGTCGACCGCCTGGGCATCCGCCGCGGTGCCGCCGGCGGCGCCCGCTAAGACCGCCGCTCGGGGCGGCTCCCCACACCGGGGGGCCGCCCCTCGCGCGTATGCCGCGGCCGTTCGACCGCGGCACCCTGACACAAGAACTCGCGCGCACCTCCCCAGGTGGCCGAGGATTGCACCGTAGGGTTGTGGGCATGCCGGGTGATGGCGCAGCAGCGCGCCACCCGGGCAGCAAGCCCGAACCCCCCGCGGGACGAAGGCTTCAAACGGAAGCCGCCCGCATCCGAGAGAGCGTCCAGACGCGGACCGCCCGTCCCGGCCCGGCAGCCGTGAGGCGCCGGTCCTCGGTAGTGGCCCCCGGAACCCCCGCAGCGAGCGGGGCCCCCGGAGGCTTCGATCGAAGACCGGCCCGACTGCCGCCCTCCCTGGCGGGAGGGCCCCGGGGCCCCCAGGCAGCGCGCGGGGACGCTCTCCCGGAGACGTACGAAAGAGGAGATCTTCCAGGTGGAAGAGAACGTGTTCTACGCCGAGGCCGTGATCGACAACGGTTCCTTCGGCACCCGTACCATCCGCTTCGAGACCGGCCGTCTGGCCCGTCAGGCCGCCGGCTCCGCCGTGGCCTACCTGGACGACGACACCATGGTGCTGTCGGCCACCAGCGCGTCCAAGCAGCCGAAGGAGCACTTCGACTTCTTCCCGCTGACCGTGGACGTCGAGGAGCGGATGTACGCCGCCGGCCGCATCCCCGGCTCGTTCTTCCGTCGCGAGGGCCGGCCGTCCGAGGACGCGATCCTCACCTGCCGCCTGATCGACCGCCCGCTGCGCCCGTCCTTCGTCAAGGGCCTGCGCAACGAGGTCCAGGTCGTCTGCACCGTGATGGCGCTCAACCCCGACCACCTGTACGACGTGGTCGCCATCAACGCCGCCTCCGCCTCCACCCAGCTGGCGGGCCTGCCGTTCTCCGGCCCGATCGGCGGCGTGCGCGTCGCGCTGATCAAGGGCCAGTGGGTCGCCTTCCCGACCCACAGCGAGCTGGAGTCGGCCGTCTTCGACATGGTCGTCGCCGGTCGCGTCCTGCCGGACGGCGACGTCGCGATCATGATGGTCGAGGCCGAGGCCACCGACAAGACCATCAAGCTGGTCGAGGGCGGCGCCGAGGCGCCGACCGAGGAGGTCGTGGCCGCCGGCCTCGAGGCCGCCAAGCCGTTCATCAAGGTGCTGTGCGCCGCGCAGTCGCAGCTGGCCGCCCAGGCCGCCAAGCCGACCGCCGAGTTCCCGGTCTTCCTGGACTACCAGGACGACGTCCTCGCCGCGCTGACCGCCGCCGTCAAGGACGAGCTGGCCCAGGCCCTGACCATCCCGGGCAAGCAGGAGCGCAACAACGAGCTGGACCGCGTCAAGGCCGTCGCGGCCGAGAAGCTGCTCCCCGAGTTCGAGGGCCGCGAGAAGGAGATCAGCGCCGCTTACAACGCGCTGACCAAGAAGATCGTCCGCGAGCGCGTCATCAAGGACAAGGTCCGCATCGACGGCCGCGGCGTCACCGACATCCGCACCCTGGCCGCCGAGGTCGAGGCCATCCCGCGCGTCCACGGCTCGGCGCTGTTCGAGCGCGGCGAGACCCAGATCCTGGGTGTCACCACGCTGAACATGCTCCGCATGGAGCAGCAGCTCGACACGCTCTCGCCGGAGACGCGTCGCCGTTACATGCACAACTACAACTTCCCGCCGTACTCGGTCGGCGAGACCGGCCGCGTGGGCTCGCCCAAGCGCCGCGAGATCGGCCACGGCGCCCTGGCCGAGCGCGCCATCCTGCCGGTCCTGCCGACCCGCGAGGAGTTCCCGTACGCCATCCGCCAGGTCTCCGAGGCGCTCGGCTCCAACGGCTCCACCTCGATGGGCTCGGTCTGCGCCTCGACCATGTCGCTGCTGAACGCCGGTGTGCCGCTGAAGGCCGCCGTCGCCGGCATCGCCATGGGCCTGATCTCCCAGGAGATCGACGGTGAGACCCACTACGTCGCGCTGACCGACATCCTGGGTGCCGAGGACGCGTACGGCGACATGGACTTCAAGGTCGCCGGTACCCGCAACTTCATCACCGCGCTGCAGCTGGACACCAAGCTCAACGGCATCCCGGCCTCCGTGCTGGCCGCCGCGCTGAAGCAGGCCCGCGACGCCCGCCTGCACATCCTCGACGTGATGAACGAGGCCATCGACTCGCCCGACGAGATGTCCCCGAACGCGCCGCGCATCATCACCATCAAGATCCCGGTGGACAAGATCGGCGAGGTCATCGGCCCCAAGGGCAAGATGATCAACCAGATCCAGGAGGACACCGGCGCCGAGATCACGATCGAGGACGACGGCACCATCTACATCGGTGCCGCCGACGGCCCGGCCGCCGAGGCCGCCCGCACGACGATCAACCAGATCGCCAACCCGACCATGCCGGAGGTCGGCGAGCGCTACCTGGGCACCGTGGTCAAGACCACGACGTTCGGCGCGTTCGTCTCGCTCATGCCGGGCAAGGACGGCCTGCTGCACATCTCGCAGATCCGCAAGCTGGCCGGCGGCAAGCGCGTGGAGAACGTCGAGGACGTCCTCGGCGTCGGCGCCAAGGTGCAGGTCGAGATCGCCGAGATCGACCCGCGCGGCAAGCTCTCCCTGATCCCGGTCATCGAGGGCGAGGAAGCCGGCGAGGCCGCTTCCGAGTGAAGCGCCGCTAGCTGACCCGTGCGGCCCGTACGCCTCCCGGCGTGCGGGCCGCACCCCGTTGTCCACGCGTTCGTCCGTACGTGCCATTCCCACGTGCGTTTCCTCTGGAGGTACCCACCGTGGCCCAGGCCCCGGCGGTAAAGCAGCGTCCCGGCAGCACCCGGACCCTGCTCAAGGGCGTCGACGGCGCCGGCACGGTGCGCCGCACCGTGCTGCCCGGCGGCCTGCGGGTCGTCACCGAGACCCTGCCGACGGTGCGCTCCGCGACCTTCGGTATCTGGGTCGGCGTCGGCTCGCGGGACGAGACCCCGCAGCTCAACGGCGCGACCCACTACCTGGAGCACCTGCTCTTCAAGGGCACCGAGCGGCGCAGCGCGCTGGACATCTCGGCGGCCCTGGACGCGGTCGGCGGCGAGATGAACGCCTTCACCGCGAAGGAGAACACCTGCTACTACGCCCGGGTCCTGGACACCGACCTGCCGCTGGCCATCGACGTGGTCTGCGACATGCTCACCGGCTCGCTGATCCGCCCCGAGGACGTCGACGCCGAGCGCGGCGTCATCCTCGAGGAGATGGCGATGGCCGAGGACGACCCGGGCGACGTGGTCCACGACCTGTTCGCCAAGGTGATCTACGGCAGCGGCCCGCTCGGCCGCCCGATCCTCGGCACCCAGGAGACCATCAAGGCGCTCACCCGGGACCAGATCGCCGGCTTCTACCACCGCCGCTACCGCCCGGAGCACCTGGTCGTCGCCGCGGCCGGCAACCTCGACCACCGCAAGGTGGTCAAGCAGGTCGAACAGGCCTTCGCCCCGGTGCTGGCCCGCTCCACCGCGGCGCCCGCCGAGGCCCGCCGCGGCGTCAAGGCGCTGCGCACGGCCGGCAGGATCGAGGTGCTCAACCGCTCCACCGAGCAGGCCCACCTGGTGCTGGGCGTGCCCGGGGTGCCCCGGCACGACGAGCGCCGCTGGGCGATGGGCGTGCTCAACGCGGCCCTGGGCGGCGGGATGAGCTCCCGGCTGTTCCAGGAGGTCCGGGAGAAGCGCGGCCTGGCGTACTCGGTCTACTCGTACTCCTCCTCGTACGCGGACAGCGGCCTGTTCGGCATCTACGCCGGCTGCCAGCCCAAGCGGGTCGAGGAGGTGCTGCGGATCTGCCGCCAGGAGCTGGCCAAGGTGGTCGCCGAGGGCATCACCGAGGAGGAGCTGCACCGCGCGATCGGGCAGATCTCCGGCTCCACCGTGCTCGGCATGGAGGACACCGGCTCGCTGATGAACCGGATCGGCAAGGCCGAGCTCAGCTACGGGCACCACCTGTCGGTGGACGACATGCTGGAGCGGATCGCGGCCGTGACCCTGGAGGACGTCCACGCGGTGGCCCGTGATGTGCTGGGCGCGTACCGGCCGTCGCTGGCGCTGATCGGTCCGGTCAACGACAAGCGGGCCGCCAAGCTCGCCGATCTGCTGGTCTGAGACCGGCTGGTGTGAGAGGAACTTCGCTATGACGCTGCGCGTCGCCGTGATCGGCGCCAAGGGACGGATCGGCTCCGAGGCCGTCAAGGCCGTCGAGGCCGCGCCGGACATGGAGCTGGTGGCCGCCCTCGGCCGCGGCTCCAGGCTGGAGGAGCTGACCGAGGCCGGGGCACAGGTCGCCGTCGAGCTGACCCACCCGGACTCGGTCATGGGCAACCTCGACTACTGCGTCCACAACGGCATCCACGTGGTCACCGGCACCACCGGCTGGGACGACCTGCGGCTGTCCGAGCTGGAGGGCTGGCTCGTCCCGGCCGAGGCCACCGGACTCCCGCCGCTGCCCGTCGGCGTCCTGATCGCGCCGAACTTCTCCATCGGCGCGATCCTCGGCATGAAGTTCTCCCAGATCGCGGCGAAGTACTTCGAGTCGGTCGAGGTGGTCGAACTGCACCACGACCGCAAGGCCGACGCCCCCAGCGGCACCGCCACCCGCACCGCCCAGCTGATCGCCGCGGCCCGCGCCGAGGCCGGCCGCCCGAAGCAGCAGGACCCGACCACCCACAGCCTGCCCGGCGCGCGCGGCGCCGACGTGGACGGGGTGCCGGTGCACGCCGTACGGCTGCGCGGCCTGCTCGCGCACCAGCAGGTGATGTTCGGCGACACCGGCGAGACGCTCACCATCCGGCACGACTCGCTGCACCACAGCAGCTTCATGCCGGGCATCCTGCTGGGCGTGCGCAAGGTCGTCGAGACCCCGGGGCTGACCTTCGGCCTCGAACACTTCCTGGACCTGTGAGCCCTTCATGACCTCCCGTACCGGTTTCTTCGTCCTGTCCGGCGTGCTGCTGCTGGTCGCCCTGCTCTGCGTGGGGGAGGGCGTCCAGCTGATCGCCACCGGCAAGCCGCTCGGCATCGGCATCGGCCTGTGCGCCTTCGTGATCCCGCTGATCGGCGTCTGGTTCCTGCGCCAGACCGTCCGCTTCGGCCGGGCCAGCGAGCGGCTCGCCCGGGAGCTGGAGGCCGAGGGCGGCCTGCCGGTGGACGAGCTGAAGCGCACCAACGGCGGGCGGATCGACCGGGCCTCGGCCGACGCGGTGTTCGCCCGCCGCCGGACCGAGGCGGAGGCCGCGCCGGGCGACTGGCGGGTCTGGTTCCGCCTCGCCGTGGCCTACGCCGACGCCGGCGACACCCCGCGCGCCCGCAAGACCATGCAGCACGCCATCAAGCTGCACAGCACCGAACCCGCAAGGAGCAACGCGTGAGCGACGAACCGACGGCCCCCACCTTCCGCAGCGACGTGACGGTGGAGCTGGTCCGCAGCGCCGCCGCGGACTCGGACGTCATCTGGGCGGCCCGGGTCTCCACCGCGGGCGAGCAGTCCCTGGAGGCGCTCCAGCAGGACCCGGAGAAGTCCAAGGGCCTGATCAACTTCCTGATGCGCGACCGGCACGGCACGCCCTTCGAGCACAACTCGATGACCTTCTTCATCAGCGCGCCGATCTTCGTGTTCCGCGAGTTCCACCGCCACCGCAGCGGATGGTCTTACAACGAGGAGAGCGGGCGTTACCGCGAGCTGCAGCCGGTGTTCTACGTGCCCGCCGAGGACCGCAAGCTGGTTCAGGAGGGCCGACCGGGCCGCTACGAGTTCGTCGAGGGCACCGCGGAGCAGCACGAGACCGTCACCGAGGCGATGGAGGCCTCCTACCGCGAGGCCTACAACCGCTACCAGGAGATGCTGGCGGCCGGCGTGGCCCGCGAGGTGGCCCGCGCGGTGCTGCCGGTCGGCCTGTTCTCCTCGATGTACGCGACCTGCAACGCGCGCTCGCTGATGCACTTCCTCTCGCTGCGCACCCGGCGGGAGAACTCGGCGGTGCCGTCCTTCCCGCAGCGCGAGATCGAGATGGTCGCCGAGCAGATGGAGGAGCAGTGGGCGCAGCTCATGCCGCTCACCCATGCGGCCTTCGAGAAGCACGGCCGAGTCGCCCCCTGACCTGCGGCGACAGGCATATGGGCAGTGTGTCTGGCATGTCTGGATTGCGGCTTTTCTAGCCGCTCCCTACATTCGTGACCACGGATTCCGGTGCTGCCTGAACCCCCGAGCGGGCAGCACCGGAGTCCCATCTCCCCAGCCCCGGCCTGCTCCACCTGTCCGAACCATGGACCGGCATGGGTACCGTCCCACCGCCTACGAGTAGCTTTGGACGCATGGCTCCGACCTCCACCCCCCAGACGCCGTTCGGCCGGGTGCTGACCGCGATGGTCACCCCGTTCACCGCCGACGGCGCACTCGACCTCGACGGCGCCCAGCGCCTCGCCACGCACCTCGTCGACTCCGGGAACGACGGCCTCGTCGTCAACGGCACCACCGGTGAGTCCCCGACCACCAGCGACGCCGAGAAGGCCCAGCTCGTCCGCGCCGTGGTGGAGGCGGTCGGGGATCGCGCCCACGTGGTGACCGGGGTCGGCACCAACGACACCCACCACAGCGTCGAGCTGGCCCGGCAGGCGGAGGCCGCCGGCGCGCACGGGCTGCTGGTCGTCACGCCGTACTACAACAAGCCCCCGCAGGAGGGCCTGTACCGGCACTTCACGCAGGTCGCCGACGCCACCGGCCTGCCCGTCATGGCGTACGACATCCCGGGCCGCAGTGGGGTCGCGCTGAGCCACGAGACCCTGGTCCGCCTGGGCGAGCACCCGCGGATCGTCGCCAACAAGGACGCCAAGGGCGACCTGGGCGCCGCGGCCTGGGCGATCGCCCGCTCCGACCTCGCCTGGTACTCCGGCGACGACATCCTCAACCTGCCGCTGCTGTCCGTCGGAGCCGTCGGCGTGGTCAGCGTCGTCGGGCACGTGGCGGCCGGTGAGCTGAAGTCGATGATCGAGGCCTACCTGGCCGGCGATGTGGCCAAGGCCACCGCGATCCACCAGGGCCTGCTGCCGGTGTTCACCGGTATGTTCCGCACCCAGGGCGTGATCCTCTCCAAGGCCGCGCTGGACCTCCAGGGCCTGCCGGCCGGGCCGCTGCGGCTGCCGCTGGTCGGCGCGACGCCCGAGGAGATCGACCGATTGAAGCAGGATCTCGCCGCCGGCGGGGTACACCTGTAGCAGACACAGACGTGCGCGCCCCGGCTCGCCGGACCCGCCCCGGGTCCGCCGCTGGACCGGAACGAAGGCGCGAGAGCACCGACCCAGTAGGAAAACGACACTGAGTACGCACGCCATATGTCTCCAGGGGGAGGACCCCGGACATATGGCGTGCGTCGTGAGGAGAGTCTTTTGAGCCACCCGCATCCCGAGCTCGGCGCGCCCCCGGCCCTGAAGGAGGGCGCCCTCCGCATCACTCCGCTCGGCGGCCTCGGCGAAATCGGCCGCAACATGACGGTCTTCGAGTACGGGGACCGGATCCTGATCGTCGACTGCGGCGTCCTCTTCCCCGAGGACGAGCAGCCCGGAGTGGACCTGATCCTCCCGGACTTCAGCTACATCCGGGACCGCCTCGACAAGGTCGACGGCATCGTCCTCACCCACGGGCACGAGGACCACATCGGCGCCGTTCCCTTCCTCCTCCGGGAGAACCCGGACATCCCGCTGATCGGTTCGAAGCTCACCCTCGCCCTGATCGAGGCCAAGCTCGCCGAGCACCGGATCCGGCCGTACGTGCTGGAGGTGAAGGAGGGCCAGCGCGAGCGCATCGGCCCCTTCGACTGCGAGTTCATCGCGGTCAACCACTCCATCCCGGACGCCCTCGCCGTGGCCGTCCGCACCCCCGCCGGCATGGTCGTGGCCACCGGCGACTTCAAGATGGACCAGCTGCCGCTGGACGGCCGCCTGACCGACCTGCCGACCTTCGCCAAGCTGGCCGAGGAGGGCATGGACCTGCTGCTGGTGGACTCCACCAACGCCGAGGTCCCCGGCTTCATCCCGCACGAGCGGGACATCTCGGCGGCCCTGCGGAACGTCTTCGCCAACGCCGACCGGCGCATCATCGTCGCTTCCTTCGCCAGCCACGTGCACCGCATCCAGCAGGTGCTGGACGCCGCCCACGAGTACGGCCGCAAGGTCGCCTTCGTCGGCCGCTCGATGGTCCGCAACATGGGCATCGCCCGTGACCTCGGCTACCTGAAGGTCCCCGGCAACCTGATCGTGGACGTCAAGCAGCTGGACGACCTCCCGGAGAAGGAGGTCGTGCTGATCTGCACCGGCTCGCAGGGCGAGCCGATGGCGGCGCTGTCCCGGATGGCCAACCGCGACCACCAGATCCGCATCGTCGAGGGCGACACCGTCGTCCTGGCCTCCTCGCTCATCCCGGGCAACGAGAACGCCGTCTACCGCGTGATCAACGGCCTGACCCGCTGGGGCGCCAAGGTCGTGCACAAGGGCAACGCCAAGGTGCACGTCTCCGGGCACGCCTCGGCCGGCGAGCTGCTGTACTTCTTCAACATCTGCAAGCCGCGCAACCTGATGCCGGTCCACGGCGAGTGGCGCCACCTGCGGGCCGCCGCCGAGCTGGGCATCGCGACCGGCGTCCCGCGCAACCGCGTGGTCATCGCCGAGGACGGCGTCTGCGTCGACCTGGAGAAGGGCGTCGCCCGGATCGTCGGCAAGGTGCAGGCCGGCTACGTCTACGTGGACGGCGCCTCGGTCGGCGACATCACAGAGGCCTCGCTCAAGGACCGCAAGATCCTCGGCGAGGAGGGCTTCATCTCGGTCTTCGTCGCGGTCGACTCGACCAACGGCAAGATCGTCGGCGGCCCGACCATCCAGGCCCGCGGCTCCGGCATCGAGGACAACGCCTTCGTGCCGGTCGCCGCCAAGCTCCAGGAGGCCCTGGACCGCTCGGCGAGCGACGGCGTGCTGGAGCCCCGCCAGGTGCAGCAGCTCGTCCGCCGGACCATTGGCAAGTGGGTCGCGGACAACTACCGCCGCCGGCCGATGATCCTGCCGGTCGTCGTCGAGGTCTGAGCCGTGCGCGGGGGCCCGTTCGGCCCCTGCTGAGGCTGGTTTGACGTGGGGCGACCCGGTGCGTAATGTTCTCCGGGTTGCCCCACGGGACGAGCCCCAAGGAAGTCCTCGAATGCGAATTCGAGAACGGCCGGGAAAACGGACCGAGAAACTCTGATAGAGTTCGGGAGCGCCGAAAGGCGAAAGCCGAATCCGATGAATGAAACTCCGGAAAACGGAGCGGAAAACATCTGATAAGCTGGAAACACGAAAGAACGAAGCGCCCGGAGGGCCCGCTGGAAGGCGGTCCGAAGGAAGCGTCC
>NZ_JBSFGK010000067.1:0-43297 GCF_053596495.1 Kitasatospora sp. NPDC001683 | reverse complement strand
AACCACCACCCGCCCAGGCGAGAGGGACGCGCTGCGGGAGGGGCGGTGGAGGGGGTGGCCCGGAGAGGGGCGTTGCGGGTGATTTTCAGACTGCCGACGGCGCCCAAAACCCCACCCACAGAGTCGGCAGTCGGAAAATCATCCAGCCCCCGGAGCGGCCACCCCCGGAACCGCCCCGGCCACCCACCCTCCCGAGAGCCACCCCCGAACACCAACCCCCACCCCACCCCCGAAAACACCGACGGGGCGGCGACCGAAAACGGCCACCGCCCCACCGAAAATCCCGACCGACCGATCAGACCGCCGGAACCGGGAACGTCGGGTACTCGACACCCGAGATGTACTGCACGACCCGCACGACCTGGCACGAGTAACCGAACTCGTTGTCGTACCACAGGTACAGGATCGCGTTGTCGCCGTCGACCTTGGTCGCGCCGGCGTCCACGATCGAGGCGTGCCGCGAGCCGATGAAGTCGCTGGAGACCGCGTCGGGCGAGTCGATGAAGTCGATCTGGCGCTTCAGCGGCGAGGTCAGCGAGACGTTCCGCAGGTAGTCGAGGACCTCCTCGCGGTTGGTCTCCCGCTTCAGCTGCAGGTTGAGGATCGCGATGGACACGTCCGGCACCGGCACGCGGATCGAGCTGCCGGTGATCTTCGCCTTGAGGTCCGGCAGGGCCTTGGCGACGGCCGAGGCGGCACCGGTCTCGGTGATCACCATGTTCAGCGGCGCCGAGCGGCCGCGGCGGTCGGCCTTGTGGTAGTTGTCCAGCAGGTTCTGGTCGTTGGTGAACGAGTGGACGGTCTCCACGTGGCCGCGCACGACGCCGTACTCGTCCTCCATCGCCTTCAGCGGCGGGACGATGGCGTTGGTGGTGCAGGAGGCGCAGGAGATGATCTGCTCGTCCGGCTTGATCATGTCGTGGTTGACGCCGTGCACGATGTTCGGCACGTCGCCCTTGCCCGGGGCGGTCAGCACGACCTTGGCGATGCCGGGGCGCAGGTGCTTGGACAGGCCCTCGCGGTCACGCCACTTGCCGGTGTTGTCGATCAGGATCGCGTCCTTGATCCCGTACTCCGTGTAGTCGACCTCGCTCGGGTCGTTGGAGTAGATCACCGTGATCTCGTTGCCGTTGACGACGATCTTGTTGTTCGCCTCGTCGACGGTGATCGTGCCCTGGAACTGGCCGTGGATCGAGTCCCGGCGCAGCAGCGAGGCGCGCTTGACCAGGTCGTCGCCGCCGCCGTTGCGCACGACGATGGCCTTCAGCCGCAGGCCGTTGCCGGAGGCCTTCTCGATCAGCAGCCGGGCGACCAGGCGGCCGATCCGGCCGAACCCGTACAGCACGACGTCCTGCGCGGACCGGCGCTCCAGCTTGTTCGCACCGGTGGCACCGGCGACGGCCCGGGCGGTGAACTCCTCCACCGACAGGCCGTGGTCGTCCGCCCGGTAGGTCGAGGCGAGCATCCCGAGGTCGATCTGCGAGGGGCCGAGGTCCAGGGTGGTCAGCGCCTGCAGGAACGGCATGGTCTCGGTGACCGAGAGCTCCTCGCCCGCGATCTGCCGGGCGAAGCGGTGCGTCTTGAGGATGCTGACCACCGACTTGTTCACCAGGGAACGGCTGTGGAGCAGGACGGTCACGTCCTTCTCCCGGTGCAGCCGCCCGATGATCGGGATCATCGACTCCGCGATCTCCTCGCGGTTCTTCCAGTCCGTGAACACGTCGTCGTTGACAGTCACAAGTCCATCTTTCGAGCTGAGGGTGTTGCCCACATGGTAGCTTCGCCCGCCCGCACCCCAACGGCCAGGTCCCACCTTCCCCCACTTCCCCCACCCCTTCCACCTGCGCATCTCCCCACCCCACCGCCCCCGAGGGTGATCACCGCCACCCCGGAAACCCTCCGGCGGCAAGGGGATCCGGACCTTCGCCGTCAGCCCGGAACGACGACGGCGAACGCAACTTCGAGTGATCGCCGGGACCAGTACAGTGCCCCGCCAGCCGCTCCCACCGCCCCGCGCCGAGGATTTGCCGGGGGCCGGGTGGGGTGGGGTAATGAGAGACGGCCGGTGTTTCAACCTGCGTGAGAGACCCGGGAGCTTGCCATGAGCGGTGGGCCGGAACCGATCAGTGCCGAGGGCCTGCGGGCGCTTCGCGAGGAGTTGGCGCAGTTGCGGGCGGAGCGGGGGGAGGTGGCCGCGACGCTGCGCGGGGACGATCCGGTGGGTGATCCGGCGGATGCCGCCGACGAGCTGCAGCGGGCCTCCGACGTGACGAGGCTGGACCGACGGATCGCCGAGCTGGAGGGGCGGCTGCGGGAGGCCGAGGTGGCCGGGGCGCCGTCGACGGAGGTGATCGGGGTGGGCTCGACCGTCACCGTGCGGTTCTCGGACGGCGAGGAGGAGACCGTCGAGATCTCCGAGGTGGCGGAGGAACGGGAGATGACCCTGGTGACCTACGACAGCCCGCTGGGGAAGGCGCTGCTGGGCCGCCACGCCGGGGAGACGGTGACCTACGAGACGCCGGGTGGTGCGGCGAGCGCGGTCGTGCTGGCGGTGGGCAGCGGCGGGTAGGTCACGGTGCGTCGCCGCCACGAGGGAGGATTCATCCGTACCGAATCCGGACCGACCCCCCGAGGAGCCGACGACGATGGGCCGAGTGACCGTTCCGCGCAGGATACTGCGACTGCGCCAGGGCACCCCCTCGCACCGCCCCGACGCCCTGGCCGCCGAGGAGCCGATGGAGATCCGGGTCGGCGGCCGCCCGCTGACCGTGACCATGCGCACCCCCGGCAGCGACTTCGACCTGGCGGCCGGGTTCCTGGTGAGCGAGGGCGTGCTGCACGCCGCCGACCACCTGGCCGGGATCCGCTACTGCGCCGGGGCCACCGCCGACGGCGGCAACACCTACAACGTGGTGGACGTGGTGCTCGCCGCCGGTGTGCCCGCCCCGGACGCCTCGCTGGAGCGCAACTTCTACACCACCTCCTCCTGCGGCCTGTGCGGCAAGGCCAGCCTGGACGCGGTGCGCACCACCGCGCCGTGGAGCGTCGCCGAGGACGGGCTGCGGGTCACCCCCGAGCTGCTGTCCGCGCTGCCCGACCGGCTGCGCGCCGCCCAGAAGGTCTTCGACAGCACCGGCGGCCTGCACGCGGCCGGACTGTTCGACGCCGAGGGCCGGCTGCTCTGCCTGCGCGAGGACGTGGGCCGGCACAACGCGGTGGACAAGGTGGTCGGCCACGCGCTGCGCGAGGGCCTGCTCCCGGCGCGCGGCACGGTGCTGATGGTCAGCGGCCGGGCCTCCTTCGAGCTGGTCCAGAAGGCCGTGATGGCCGGCATCCCGATGCTCGCCGCCGTCTCCGCGCCCTCCTCCCTGGCGGCGGACCTGGCCGAGGAGAGCGGCCTGACCCTGGTCGGCTTCCTGCGCGGCGACTCGATGAACGTCTACACCCGCACGGACCGGATCGACACCGCTCGGGAGGAAGTCGCTCGGGAGGAGAACGCCTAGTCGAGAACCTAGTCGGAGGGCTGGGGCGTCCAGCGGTGCAGACCCTTGCGGTCGTAGTAGCGGGTCATCCCGAAGCCGAAGGCCAGGGCGAGCACCACGCCGACGGCGATCATGATCCAGCCGCGGGCCAGCCCGGCGTCGGCGCGCGCGTCGAAGAAGAGGATCGCCCGGATGCCGTCGCTGAGCTGGCGCATCGGCTCGAAGGCGCCGAGGAAGCGGTAGAACCCGGGCACCGCCTGCAGCGGGACGGTCGCCCCGGAGGACGGCAGGGCCAGCGCGATGAAGACGAACATGGACACCAGCTGCCCGATCCCGCCGAACGCGGCGTTGATCGCCTGCACCCCGAGGCCGACCGCGAGGCTGGCGCAGTAGGCGAACACCCACAGCACCGCCTGGTGCGGGGCGTCCATGCCGAGGACGCCGACCGCGCAGGCCATCACCAGCGAGGTGGTGAGCAGCATGATCCCGGCGGTCATCACCATCTTGAGCAGCAGGGTCTGGGTGCGGTTGATCGGGACGGTCGGGCGGCGGGTGTGCCAGGGGCCGATCTCGCTGTCGCTGTAGCCGAGCGCGCCGTCGACGCCGTTGTGGATGATGTTGCCGCCGATGAAGCCGCTCAGGACGGACAGCAGGGTGTAGTAGAAGGCGCTCAGGCCGAGCCCGCTGTGGCTGCCGATCGGGCCGGTCCGGGTGGTGACGGCGAACGGGTCGGCGAGCAGCAGTCGGGCGGTGGCGCCGCCGTCCGGGCCGGCGGCGTTCGAGGCCGGTACGGCGGCCAGCAGCTGCTTGCCGGCCGCGAGCGAGGCCTGGTGGGCGGCGCCCTGGGCGATCTGCGCGGCCATCGAGGCGCCGAGGCTGCCCAGGCCCGGGTTGGTGAGGATGGTCAGGCTGGGTCGCTCGGTGGCCCCGCCGGTGGCCAGCCTGGTGATGGCGGTGGTGAAGTCCTTGGGGACCAACAGCGCGGCGTACACCTTGCCGGAGGAGATCAGGTCGTGCGCGCCCGCGTCGTCGGTCTGCCGCCAGTGGACGGTGTCGTCGGGCGTGCCGGCCACCATCGCACGGGTCAGCTGGGTGCCGAAGTTCACCGGCTGGCCGGGCGGCGGAGCTCCCTGGTCGGCGTTCACCAGGGCGATCGGCAGCCGGTGCAGGTGGCCGTTCGGGTTGACGATGCCGCCCATGTAGAGCAGCGAGAGCACCACGGCCACCAGGGCGCACAGGATGCTCGGGAAGATCCACAGTTTCGGGTGCCGGGCGAGCGCCAGCGCACTCGCCTGCCGGGGAGCCTCCTGGGAGCCCGTGGTCGCCATGCCACCCCTCGGTTTCGGGCACGGGCCGGTGCCGTGCCGCTGCGGGTACGGCGGGAAGTCGTTCCGTGGCCGCGTCCCGGCCAAACCCGCGTCACCCGGGCGGCGCCACACGACCGGCACACATCCGGGAGGGTAAAGGTTGGTGCGTCGGCCGGGAGGAGGCGAGAGACATGGATTGCAGTAGTCCGGGCCACAGTAGCCCCGGCCCCCGCCTGTCCTCGTACGCCCCTACACCTCCGGCACGTGGTAACAACCTTCCCTGCACGTCGATCTGACGATACGTCAACACCGAAGCGGGGCGGCAGGAGTACCGGCTGGAGGAGGCCCAGCCGGGGACAGTGCCGCGGTAGACCGAACCGCCCTCCGGGCCCCTCGACCGTTCGCGGCACGGCGTTCGGCCATGATCGCTAAGCTTCCCCGAGGTGGAGACGACGGGCGAGGACTGGGGAGGGCGGCTTGCGGGACGGGTGGATCAGGGTGCCGGTCGGTGGCGACGCCGAGCGGTGGGCGACGCGGGGCGGGTGCCGGCGGGTGCTGCTGATCGTGCACAACGTGACGTCGGCGACCCGGCTGCTCGACGTGGTCGGCCTGTTCCGGGACGACCTGCGCGTGCAGCTCCTGGCCACCTGTCCGGGGACGTCTCCGTTCCGCTCCGGAACGTCCGAGCTGCTGGCGGCGCTCGGTGTTCCCGTGCTGCCCTGGGAGCAGGCATTGGACGTCGAGGCGGACCTGGCGATCTCGGCCAGCTTCGGCGGTCAACTCCAGGCGGTCAAGGGCAGGTTGGTCGTGCTCTCGCACGGCGTTGGCTACAATAAGAGGCTGGCCACACCGGACACCGGACACCGGACACCGGACACCGGACACCGGACACCGGGCGCCCGTTGCCCTCGGTGCCCTCGCCGCCGGCCCCGTGTTCGGGCTCTCGCCCGAGTGGGCGCTCGCCGAGGACGGCACCCCCGTCGCCGACGCCATGGTGCTCTCCCACCCCATCCAGCTCGACCGGCTCCGCGAGTCCTGCCCGGAGGCGGCGGGCACGGCGGTGCTCGGCGGTGACCCGTGCTTCGACCGGATCCTGGCAGCACACCCCCGCCGCGAGGCGTTCCGCCGGGCACTGGGAGTCCGACCGGGCCAGCGCCTCGTCCTGCTGAACTCGACCTGGAACCCCACCTCGCTGTTCGGCGACGGCGGCCCCGAGGACGTGTTGCCGCTGCTGCTGTCGCGGCTGCCCGAGCTGCCGGTGGACGAGTACCGGGTCGCCGCCGTGCTGCACCCCAACGTCTGGCACGGCCACGGCCCCGGGCAGATCCGGCTGTGGCTGGACGGCGCCGTCCGGGCCGGTCTGACCCCGGTCGATCCGGTGACGGACTGGCGGCAGGCGCTGATCGCCGCCGACGCCGTCGTGGGCGACTTCGGCTCGGTCAGCTACTATGCCGCCGCGATCGGCACCCCGGTACTGGTCGCCGCGCCCGGCCTCACCGTCGTCGAACAGTCCTCGCAGGTCGCCGAGTTCGTCCGCGAGGCGCCCAGGCTGGACCCGTACGCGCCGCTGCGCCCCCAGCTCGACGCCGTCCTCGCGGACGGCCGCGTCCCGTCCGGCCCGGCGGTCCTCACCACGTCCTGCCCCGGCGAGGCGGCCGAGCGCCTGCGGGCGCTGTTCCACGGGCTGATCGGCATCCCGGAACCGGCCACGCCCGCGCTGCTGGACCCGCTCCCGCTGCCCGCCCACCAGCCGGGCCGGGGCACGGCGCCGCTGCGGGTGCTCACCGAAGTGGACGACGGGACGGTGACGCTACGCCGGTTCGCCGCCGCCCGGTACGAGCCGGACGGGCCCGGCGACGGGCACCTGGCGGTGCACGAGGACACCCTCGATCCCGGCGCGCTGAACCTGGCCGACCTGATCCTCCAGCACACCCCGCCGGACCGGCCCGAGGACCCCCGGCTGGGCCCGCCCCGACAGTGGGCCGCCGAGGTGCTGGGCCGTCACCGCTCCTGCGCGCTGGCCGCCCTGGTCACCGGTCCCGACACCTGCACGGCCTTCGAACGCACCGGACTCGCCTGGGAGTTGACCGTCCACGGCCTCGACCCCGCCGCGGCCGCCTCCGCCCTGCTGGCCTGGCGGGCGGCGCACGGTCGCGCGTCGCCCGTCGAGCTGACGGTACGCAGTGGTGGTGCCGCCCACCGGGTGACGGTCACTCCGTCCCGTTGACGCACAGCGAGCGCAGCACCGCCAGCGGCGCGAGGTGGAACCGTGCGCCCTGCCGCTCCAGCAGGGTGCCCGCCTCGTCGAGCAGTGGCAGCGCCCGGGCGCCGTGCCCCTGCTCGATCAGCGCCTGCGCCAGGTCGGTGAGCGCCCGGGCGGTGTTGTATCCCTCGCCGGTGCCGCGGAAGAACGCCACCGCCTCCTCCAGCGCGGCCCGCGCCTGGTCGAAGCGCCCGAGACCGCGCAGCGCCCGGCCCCGGTGTCGGCTCAACAGGGCACGGGCGCGCGGCAGATCGGCGCTGCCGTCGCCCTCCGGGCCGACCCCGCCGAGCAGGCCGAGCGCCCCGTCGAAGCAGTCCAGGGCCTCGGCGTAGCGCCACTGCCGCAGCCGCAGCAGTCCGAGCGACTCGACGGCGGTGGCCTGGCCGCGCAGGTGCCCGTCCTTCTCCTCGGCCTCCGCCGCCAGCAACAGGTGCCGCTCGGCCTCCTGGTACTCCTGCAACTCGACGAGGGCGAGGGCGAGTTGGCCGTGCATCCGGCCGGCCACCCGCGGGGCCGTCCCGGCTGCGGTGGCGGCCCGGGCACCGGCCCGCAGGGCGGGCAGCAGTTCGTCGTGCCGGCCGGCCTTGAGCTGGACGGCCCAGAGCGCCTCGACCAGTTGGCAGACCAGCTCCGGCGCGGCGAACTCCTCGGCGGTACGGACGGCTTCGACCAGGTTGGGCAGTTCCGCGCCGAGCGCGGCGAGCGCCTGCGCCTCGTCCGGGTGGCCGTTCGGGCCGAGCACGGCGTACAGCGGGCCGAGGTGCCAACGCTGCGGCAGCGCGGTGTAGTCGGCGGCGACGGCGAGGCGCAGCAGCGTCTCGACGGTACGGGAGACGGCGGCGGCGCACGCGGCGAGCCCGTCCTCGCGGACGGCCAGGGCCTCGGCGTGCCGGCGGACCACCGGGCGGTAGTGGTACCGGCCGTCGACCGCGGTCTCCAGCAGGCCGGCGTCGGCGAGTTCGGTGAGCGCGGCGGCCGCGTCCGGCTCGGCGAGCCCGGTGGCGGCCGCGGCGACCCGCGCGGTCAGCCCGGGCCAGGGGCGCAGCGAGCAGCGGCGGTAGGCGAGGGCGGCGTCCGGCGGGAGTCGTCGGTAGCGGTCCTCGGCGGCGGCCTCGGCCGGATCGGCCGGTCGCCCGACGCCCCCGGGTCCCGCGAGCGCGGCTCCGGGTCCCGCGAGCGCGGCCTCGGCGAGGCCGGGGGCGGCGGTACGCAGGGCGAACGGGTAGCCGGCGCAGCGTTCCAGGACGCCGGGCAGGGCGGCCCGGGCGGCGGTGACGGCGTGCTTCCCCGCGACCTCGGTGAGCAGCCGGCGGGCGTCCTTGTCGGCGAGCGGGCCGACCGGGATGTTCACGGCGTCCAGTCCGGCCAGCGGGCGGCGGGCGGTGATCACCGTGAAGACCCCGGCGGCGGAGGTGAGCAACGGCCGGAGCTGGGCGGCGGAGTGGGCGTGGTCGAGGACGACCAGCAGGCGGCGGGTGGCCAGCAGCGCGCCGAACAGGTCGGCGCGGTCCTCGACGGTGGCGGGCACGTGCTCGGCGGGCACGCCGAGGCGGTGCAGGAAGCGGCGCAGCACCGTCGCCGGATCGGCGGCGTCCTGCGGCCCGGCGGCGCGCAGGTCCGCGTAGAGCTGACCGTCCGGGAAACGGGCGGCCTCGCGGCTGCCCCAGTGGATCGCGACCGCGCTGGTGCCGATGCCGTCCGGTCCGTGCAGCAGGGCCTGCCGGGGACGGCCGTCCGGCTTGCGGCCGCCCTCCTTGTCGAGCGCGGCGAGCGGGCCCTTGCGATCGGTGAAGTAACGGGTGGAGGCGGGCAGCAGGCGCGGCACCGCGTCCGCCCCGCCGGGGTCGCCCGGGTGGCCGGACGAGTTGCCGAACGGGAGGCCGGAGGGGACTCCGCTCATCCAGGCGGCCAACGCCCGGGCCTGCGCCGGGTCGTTGCGGGCCCCCTCCACCAGCAGCCGGGCGACGGCCTCGCGCTCAGTGGCCCCGGCGGGTGCCAGGATCTGCCGCCCGGTCGCCCGCTGCACCAGCCCGCCGAACGCCTCCCAGGCCCACTTGCCGGCCTCCCCGGCCATCGACGAACTGACCGCCCCCAACACACCCGAGACCGCCGAGATCGACAGCGGATCGACCATGCCCCACCCCCAGCACCACGCGCGGCAGGCTCCGCCCTCCGCCAACGTCTCCTGACCCGCCCAACGGTAGCGTCTCGGATCAGCTGTGCGGGTCCGGTGCGAACGGTTGGCTCCGCTCAGCCCGCCTGGCCGGCCACGGGACGGTGGCGCACCCCCCGAACGGCGCGGGCGAAGGGCTGCCCTGCCATCGCGGCCACGGGAGCCGCACCGCCGTCACCGTCACCGTGGCCGTGGCCGCGTCCCGGCAGGTCGTTCGCGATCACGGCGGCCTCGGTCAGCAGGCCACGCCCCTCCGTGGCCCGGTAGAAGATCCGGGTGCCCTCCCGACGGGCCACCACCAGGCCGGCCGCCCGAAACTTCGCGAGGTGCTGCGAGGTCGCGGCCCCATGCGCCCCCAGCAGCTCGGCCAGCTCGCTGACCGGCAGCTCCCCGCCGGCTCAGCGCCCACAGCAACCGGTACCGCGACGGGGGTCCGCCACCGCCTTCAACACCGCCACCGCCCGCTCCGCCGCCTCGGTGTCCCAGGCCTCTTCCTCAGCACCACCCGTAGACCGATCGTACCGACGGTCCCCCGGCCCGCCCCGCGCCGGGAACTCCCCACGCCAACCGGTCCGACCGGGCACACGACGGCCCGGCCGCGGCTACCCACCACGGCACCACTCCAAGTGCCCCACCAACACGGTCAGAAGGCCAGAGACACCCACCCGGAACCAGGCACCGAGCCCCACACAGGAAGTCGGCCGACTTCCCACGCCGACCAAGCCCCGCCCAGGCACACGACGGTGGGCCGACCGACGCCCGCATCCTGGGGCCAGCAGGCGGGCAGCCCCGAGGGCCACCACCGGCAGGACGGGCACGGCCGCCCAACGGGCACGCGCCGGGCCGGAGCCGGGCCCGCACAGGAAGTCGGACCGGCCGACTTCCTACGTCGAGCGGGTCCCGTCCAGGTAGGCGAGGACGGCGAGGACGCGGCGGTTGCCGTCGTCGGAGGCGCCGAGGCCGGGTTTGGCGAAGATGTTGGAGGTGTGCTTGCTGACCGCGCCCTCGCTGAAGTGGAGGCGTTGGGCGATGGCGGCGTTGGAGCGGCCTTCGGCCATCATCGTGAGGACCTCGCGTTCGCGCGGGGTGAGCATGGCGAGGGGCTCGTCGTAGGCGTTGCGGGCGAGGAGGCGGGTGATGACCTGGGGGTCCATGACGGTGCCGGCCGGCAGCAACGGTGTGGACGGCGTCGACGAACTGGTCGGCCTTGGAGACCCGGCCCTTGAGCAGGTAGCCGACGCCGCCGGCACCGTCGGCGATGATCGCGCGCACGCCCTGGTGCCGGTGGGCTGCGCGGGGCAGCCGGGTCCGGCCCGTTGGTGCGGTCCCTCCGGACGCTGGCCGGCACGACCCGAAGGCCGTACCGGGGAGGGAGCCTCACGTCGCCTGGGCGTGAGGCGGTTGCTTCGCGGCCGGGTGGGGCCGGTCTTCGACCGGTCCGTCCGGCAGGTCTTCGGGGCGGCCGTGATGACGGCCTTGGCCTCCATCGTGTCCACCACCGTGCGGATCACCATGGTGCCGCCGGCGCGGTCGGAGGCGGTCTTGGTCTGGTGGGCGAGGCCGCGTGCGGCGATTCGCCGCCAGGCACCCTGGTCGCGATCGCCCTGTCACCCGCACTCCCTGCTGGGGCAGATGGCCCATTTCCAGCCCGGTGCGGTGGGCGGGTCGGGGGCCTTGCGATGCCGCAGCGGCGTCAGGCAGCAGGGGCAGTGCCTGGAGGTGTTGCGCGGCGCCACGGTGACCACGGCGATGCCGGCTTCGGCGGCGAGGTGCCGCATGCGCTCGAGGATCTGCCCGCGCACGGTCTGCGACATGCGGGTGTTGTGGGTGCCGCCCATGCCCCCAGCCTCCATCGACCGCAGGTCTTCCAATCGTCCGGAGACCGCCGGGCAGCACGGCGGCAGTGCCTCCGCCCTTCCGGTCCGAGGCCGCACCGAGGGGTGTGCGCACAACGCTCCGGATCCGCGCGGAACGCGCTCACGATCGGGGTGAGGTCTCGGGAACCGGCCGCGAACACCGCGGTGCCCCGCCTCCCTGTGGGAAGGCGGGGCACCGCCGGTCAGGTCCGACCACTCAACACTGAGGGGGCGGGCCGACCTGGTTCATGTTGAGCTCCAGACGCTCCTCGGCCTGGTGACCTCCCCTCTGTACGGCTACCAGGTAATGGCCCCGGAGGTCCTGCGGAATGACGACGGTGTAGATGGTGCGCGTCACGCCGCCGACGCTGGTCGAGTACGCCGTCCGGACCGGAAAGTCCCGGCCTCGGCAGACCAGGTGATCGACCGACTCACCGGTCGCAATGAGCGTCACCGCCCAGAACGCCTGCCCGTGGTCGCTGAACTGCGCGCCGCCCATAAAGACGTCGACCCCGGGCACGTGCTTCGGCGGGATCGATGCGAGCGCCGCACACGTGATACTCGGACCGGCCACCGCCGCAGTGCATATCTCGCCGGTCTTCTCCGTTCGCCAAATCAGCTCCGGCCCGTAGCCGCGGTCGTACTCGGCCAGCGAGAACTCACCGCCGACCGGCATCCTTCCGGCTTCCTCGACCGACCGGACGACCTGGCGCCTGATGTCCTCCGGAAACGTCCGGCTCGAAGTGGCCCGTCCAGCATCCTCCGCAGCCGGCGTCGCCACCATAGACGAGACGGAGGAACCCTTGGCGGAGGAGGAACCATCTCCTGTGGCGTCCGATGCCCCCCTGCCCCCGGGCACCCCACTGCACGCGCAGGCGCCGAGCACCAGGCCCAGGACAACGGCTGCGAACCGCACGGTGATTCCCCTCACTTCGTACGTCATCCTCTCTCCGACGGAACATCGACGCCCTGCGACCGCGACAAGGCCGTCCCGACACTCCTACCTGTCGACGGCTTCGGCCGGCGTGTTTCGTCGGTCCTCGTCTTGGTCTCTTCTCCCCTCACTCGTAGTTGTACTCGACGCTCGCCTCGGCAGTCGTCTTGGACAAACCGAGCAAGTACTCGAAGAACTTCAACAACTGGGCCTTCGTGGCGCCGAGCAACGACAGCATCAACCCCACGGCCTGGTACTCCGCCTACGACCGCACCAGCCGCACCAGCGCCGTGATCGGCCAGTGGACCCACCTGACCGGTACCTTCAACGCCGACAGCTCGATCATCACGCTCTACGTCAACAGGGCAGCCGTCGGCACCGCGCCGATGCCCAGCGGCTGGAAGCCGGCCCCCGGCAGCCTGAACGTCGGGGGCGTCACCTACAACAAGCTCGCCCCCGGTGACCTCCTCAACGGCGCGATCAGCGACGTCCGGGCCTATCCGTACGCGCTGACCGACCAGCAGGCCAACACACTCGCCACCACCGACTCGGCGATCCACATCCGCAGCGCGGTCGACCCCGGCAAGTGCCTGGACAACTGGGGCGGCGCAGCCGGCTCCCAGCTCCGGATCTACGACTGCTGGAACGGCGACAGCCAGCACTTCATGATGACCGAGGACAACCAGATCAAGATCCCGCTGTCCGGGCGCTGCCTGGGCACCGCGGTCGCCACGGCCGTCAACGGCACCGCGGTCGTCGCCCAGGACTGCGGCAACCCCGCCGCCCAGACCTGGGTCCGCCGATACGACAACTCGCTCTACAACCCGGCGTCCTGCCTCTGCCTCGACCTCCACGGCTGGAACACCACCAACGGCCAGGGCCTGGACGTCTGGCAATGCGCCGACCAGGCCAACCACCACTGGATCTTCGAAGCCCAGCAGACGACGTAACGACTGCAGCACCCCGGAGCGACAGTCCGGCCCTTCGTCGAGCCCTCCGCTCGACGAAGGGCCGCTTGCTTTCAAGACCCCGTCGGATCGCCCCGGATTTCCGCCGGTGCAACCCGCTGTGATCATCACGCCTCTCCGAGTAAGGTCCAGCCACGACGACGCGCCCCCGGGACCGAGGAGTGTGACCGTGCCCGACCACGAGCGGCAGGCAGGCCAGTTCGAGCACCTCCGGCCGCGGATACGGGCTCTCGCCCACCCGCTGCTGGGCTCGCGCGCCGAAGCCGAGGACGCCGTGCGGGAGGTCTGGGCCAGGCTCGACCGGATCAATCCGGAGGAGGTGGCGGACCTGGCCGCCTGGCTGACCGTGGTGACCGGGCGGGTCTGCCTGGAGCTGCTGAGCGCCCGGACGGGGCGACCGGGGCTGCCGCCGCGCCTGCCCGACGTGGTCGTCGAGGCCGAACCGTCCAGCGGGGCCGCGGGTGGTGCCCCGGTCGGTCTCACCCTGCTGGTCGCGCTGGACGACCTGGCCCCCGCCGAGCGGATCGCCTACGTGCTGCAGGACCTGTTCCAGCTGCACGTCGACCAGGTCGCGACCGCCCTCGAGCGGACCACGGCGGACACCCGCAAGCTCACCGAGCAGGCCCGCCGCCGGGTGCAGGAGGCGCGCGCGGCGGACGGCGAGGGCAGCCCGGCCGCCCGCCGCAGGCTGGTCGACGCCTTCTGCGCGGCGGCCCTGGACGGCGACCCGGCGGCGCTGGCGGCCGTGCTGGAACCGGGAGCTGAACTGCACGTGGACGGCCGGCCACCGGTCCGCGGCGCCCAAGAGGTGGCGGAGCGCGCCGCCGTGACGCTCTGCCAGGGCGGACCGTCGTTCACCGGGGTGCTGGTCAACGGCACCCCCGGCGCCCTGGTCACCCAGGGCGGCGTGCCGACCGCGGTGCTGGGCTTCGCGGTCCGGGCGGCCCGGATCAGCCGGGTCCACCTGCTGCTGGACCCGGAGCGGCTGGCCGCGATCGACGTCCACGCCCTCTGGTCCTGAGAGGTTCGCGGACGGGCGGCCCTGTCGGCTCGTCAGCGGCAGGGGCGACCGGACGGGCGCAGGGCGCCGTGGCCGGCCGGCGACGCTGGTCCGCGACGAGCACCGGATCCAGGGCGGCCGGCTGCGCGTCGGAGCGGCGGTGGGAGCCGCTGCAGTGGCGCCTCCCGGCCGGAGGTCGGGGGCTGCGCGCCCCTAACGCGCCGTCCAGCGGCGGCCGGCGGCGAGGACGGCGCCGGCGCAGGTGCTGCCCAGGAGGGCGCCGGCCAGGACGTCGCCCGGGTAGTGGACGCCGGTGTGGACCCGGGAGTAGCCGACCGCGCAGGCGAGGAGGGTGAGCGGGGTGGCGGTGACGGGCAGGAGCGTGCCCACCGCCGTGGCCAGGGCGAAGGCCGAGGCGGTGTGGCCGGAGGGGAAGGAGGCCGAGATCGGCATCGGCACGTGGCGGTTCACCACTACCAGGGCGGCTTCGCGGTCCGGGCGCGGGCGGCGGACGAGGTGTTTGCCGAGGACGTTCGCGGTGAAGGAGGCGACGGCGACGGAGGCGGCGCCGGCCTGTCCGGCGCGGCGCCAGCGGCCGGGGGCGAGGGTGAGCGCCGCCGCGATGGACAGGTTGATCTTCGAGTGGTCGGCGGCCCTGGACAGCGCCCGCAGGCCCGCGTCGAGGGCGGGCGTGTCGGTCGCCGCGACGGCGGCGTAGACCGCGCCGTCGAGCGCCGCGAGGTCTCGCACGACGTGGCCGGTCATCAGCGGCCGCCGGTTCGGGAGGAGGCCGTGCGGCCCAGGGCGAGGCGGGCGACGTCGCGCCAGTCCAGCCGGTGGGCGTGGGCCTGTTGGGCCGGGTTCGCGCCGGGTCGGTCGCGCGGGACGCGGACCCGCAGGGCTCGGTGCAGCAGGGTGCAGATGACGGGGGTCGGCAGGGTCAGCGCCTCGCCGTCGACGGCGACCGGGATCTCGGGGACGTCGGCTTCCACCGTGACCCGGCGCGCCGACAGCAGTCGCAGTCCAGCGGCCCGGTCGCCGCGCAGCACGAGTTCGGCGGCCTGGGCGGCGCCGTCGACGCGGATGCCGAGGACGCCCAGCACGCCGCCGTCCAGGCGCGGGCGGCGGCCGAGGTCGACCGGGTCGGGCGCGGCGTACGGGTTGTTGCTGACGAGCAGGGCCTGCGGGGCGTCGATGCGGTGGTCGTCGGCGCGGGCGGTCAGCTTGGCGCCGCTCTCGCCCAGCAGCAGGTCGGGGAGGGTGTCCAGGGCGGTGGCGGTCTTGGCGTCGCGGTACTGCGGGCTCTGCACGATCTGCGCGTACGCGCCGAAGGAGACGGTGTTGACGAAGGTCCGGTCACCCACCCGGCCCAGGTCGACGGCGAGTTCGACGCCGTCGCGCAGGGCGTCCAGGCAGCTCGCGGGGTCGGCGCGGTCGAGGCCGAGGTCCATCGCGAAGTGGTTGCGGGTGCCGGCGGAGACGACCAGGAACGGCAGGTCGTGTTCGGCGGCGACGGCCGCGACCAGGGCCTGGGTGCCGTCGCCGCCGGCCACGCCGAGCAGGTCGGCGCCCTCGGTGACGGCCCGGCGGGCGAGTTCGGCGACGTCCTGCCGCCCGGAGGTGTCCAGCAGCACCACCCGGGCGCCCAGGTCCTCGGCGCGCCGGACCAGGTCGAAGCGTTCGACCTTCCCGCCGCCGGAACTCGGGTTCATGATCAGTACGGGCCGTCGCGGCGGCGGGACCTCCCGCACCGGCATCGGCCGGGGCGGGCGGGCCGCCCGCAGCGCGGCGCGGGCGCAGGCGAGTCCGGCCAGCCACAGGGCCAGGCCGATCGCCGCGAACAGCAGCACCTCGGCGGCGTAGGCCAGCACGATGACGGCGACGGGCGCGCTGACGGCCAGCGCCGCGCCGGCGATCCGCAGCAGGGCCCGACGGGTGATCGCCCACCAGGCGCCGGCGGCCATCAGCGCCAGCCCGACGAACTGGGCGAGCAGCACCAGCAGCCCGTGCGGGCCGGTGAAGGCGACGACCGCCACGGCCGCCAGCGCGCACAGCAGTGCGAGCCGCGCGAGCCGGCGCGGCCGGCGCCCGTCCACCACTTCGCCCATCGGCCAGCCCTCGTCCGCTCGGCCCCTCCGGTTTCGGTCACCGTAACCGGACGGGCCGTCCGGGGCGCGCCGGACGGGTATCCCGGGCTACGCACCGCGCCCGGCGCGGGCGGGCCGGACGGGTCGGCCCGTCGCGCCCGAACGTCCAGAACGATTCCGCGGCGACTGCGCCGCCGGGGCCGATCAATGAGTCCGAGCGACCCTCTCCGGAAGTCGCAGACGCATGCGAAGCACCGGCGTCAGCAATGGTCAGCCCCGGATCGCGCGCGATAGCGGCGGGGCGACCACGCCGAGGCCGCCGGACACCCGTGCCACGCGACGACCCCTGACCTCGGACAGACCCTAGCCCGCCGCCCGGCCGGCCAGCTCGACCAGCTCGGCCAGCTCCGCCGGGGCCAGGCTGCCGGGCTCGCGGCGTTCCCGCGCCCAGCGGTTCACCAGCTCCTGGAACAGCTCGTTCACCGGCGTCGGCACCCCGCAGCGGCGGCCGAGCAGCACGATCTCCCCGTTCAGGTAGTCGACCTCGGCGGATCCGCCGCCCCGCTTGAGGCTCTGCCAGGTCGAGCCGTGCCCCGCCCCGGCGCCGGGCGCCAGCTCGTCGACCGCGCCGCGGCGCAGTTCGGCCAGTTCGGCGGGGGCCGCGTACGCGATGCCCGAGCGCTCCAGCACCGCGACGGCCTCGGTCCGGGCCCGGACGGCCAGTTCGCCGGACTCGGCACCGGGCCGCTGCCCGCACAGCGCGTCGACGGCGTTGGCCAGGTTGTCGACCAGCTTGCCGTACTTCCAGCGCAGTACGTCCTCGGCGACCTCGGCCCGGAAGTCGGCCGCGGTCAGGTCCGCGGCGATGTCCCGGACGGTGTCGTCGGCGCCGCCCGGGTAGCGGCCCAGGACCAGCAGGCCGGTGCGCGGCCCGCGCCAGGTGCGCACCTCGCCGGGGGTGAGGTAGGCGGCCGGCAGAACCACCATGGCGCCGTAGACCCGGCGGAAGTGGCGCAGCGCCAGCCGCTCGTTCTCCACCCCGTTCTGCAGGCAGACCAGCGGCAGCCGGGTGCCGGCCCGGCCGCCGTCCGGCCCGACCGGCTGGTCGGCCCAGGCGCCCAGCGCGGCCGCGGTGTCCTGGGTCTTGACGGCCAGCAGCAGTACGTCGCCGTCGCGCAGTTCGACCTCCTGCGGCCCGGCCGCGACCGGGATCGGGAGGGTGTCCGTCCCGGCCGGGCCGTGCACGGTCAGTCCGCGCTCGCGCAGCGCCGCGCCGTGGTCGCCGCGCGCCACCAGGACGACGCGGTGCCCGGCCCGGTGCAGCCGCGCGCCGACCACGCCGCCGACCGCCCCGGCGCCGATCACGATGTACCGCTTGTCCACTGATCCTCCCAGTTGATCCCGTCCGCGCACCACGCGGCCAACTCCTCGGCGTACGCCGCGATTTCGCCCGCGTCCCGGCCAATGGTCACATAGCCGCCGAGGTGGTCACCGGACTTCTCGCCACCGCGGCGGCGGTGGCCGTTCACGCCCTTGATCCGTTCCTCGACCGCGAACGGCGGCGGGCCGCTGGGAGCGGGGCGCGAAGGGACGTCGAACGGCCCGGCCAGGACAGTATCAGTACTCATACTCAGCTTATGACCCTGCTTCACATCAGGGTTCCCCTTGACGCCCGCCGCGCCGGAGCCGTAGTGTCACCCCGCCATGTATCAGGACCCTGACATCATCCAGGGTTCGCACTCCACGCAGAACTCATCGACATCGGAGTCATCGCCCCATGAAGAGCTACCCACGCACCACGCTCGCCGCGGTGTGCGTTGCCGGCGGGCTGCTCCCCGCCTCGCTCACCGGCGCTTCGGTGGCGCTGCCGAAGATCGCCACCGACCTCGGCGCCGGCCTCGGGCCGCTCCAGTGGGTGGTCAACGGCTACAACCTGACCTTCGCCAGCTTCATGCTCGCCTGCGGCGCCATCGCCGACCTGGTCGGCCGCCGCCGGATGCTGGGCATCGGCATCACACTCTTCGGCCTGTGCTCCCTGGTCAGCGGCCTCAGCAGCGACATCCACCTGCTGGACGGCGCCCGCCTGCTGGCCGGTGCGGCCGCCGCCGCGGTGCTCACCGCCGGCAGCGCCCTGCTCGCCACCGCCTTCTCCGGCCCCGCCCAGGCCAAGGCCTTCGGCATCCTCGGCTCGTCCTTCGGCGTCGGCCTCGCCCTCGGCCCCTCCACCTCCGGCCTGCTGGTCTCCTCCTTCGGCTGGCGCTCGGTCTTCCTGCTGCACGCCGCGATCGACCTGGCGCTGCTGCTCGCCCTGCCGCGCATCGCCGAGTCCCGGGACCCGGGCGCCCGCGGCGTCGACTGGGGCGGCACCGTCACCTTCACCACCAGCCTCGCGCTGGTCACCCTCGCCATGGTCGAAGGCCCCCAGCAGGGCTGGACCAGCCCCGTCGTGCTCGGCCTGCTGGCCGGCTCCGTGCTGCTGCTCGCACTCTTCGTGCTGGTCGAACTGCGCCAGGAGCGCCCGATGTTCGACCTCGCCCTGTTCACCCAGGGCCGCTTCGTGGCGATCTGCTTCGTACCGGTCGCGCTCGCCTTCGGCTTCGTCTGCCTGCTGGTCTTCCTGCCCTCGTACTTCATCGGCGCCAACCGCTTCACCAGCTCCGCAGCCGGCGCCGTGATGCTGCTGCTCACCGCCCCCGTGCTGGTCCTCCCGATCATCGCCGGGCACCTCTCCCGCAGGATCCCGGTCCGCACCCTGCTGGCCGCCAGCCTGCTGCTGGTCGCCGGCGGCGCCGCCTGGCTCACCACCATCCACCCGGGCATCGGCGTGACCGGCCTGGTCGGCCCGTTCCTGACCATCGGCACCGGCGTCGGCATCTCCTTCGGCCTGCTGGACGGCGCCGCGATCGGCTCCGTCCCGCCGGAGCGCGCCGGCATGGCCGCGGGCATGTTCAACACGATGCGCCTGGCCAGCGAGGCGATCGCCATCGCCGGCATGGGCTCCGTCCTGGTCAGCCTGGTCAGCTCCCGCCTCTCCGGGGACCTCGACTCCTACGGCAGCGGCTTCACCGGCAACCCGGACGGGCTCGCCGCCAAGGTCGCCCAGGGCAACCTGGCCGACCCGGAGTCCGGCGTCACCGCGGCCGGCCGCGAGGCCTTCCTCGCCGACGGCTACACCGACGCGCTGCGCACCGTGCTGTGGATCCTGGCCGGCGTGGCCGCGCTCAGCGCCCCGCTGATCGCGATGATGCTCCGCGACCGCAAGGCTCCCGCCGCCGCGGCCGCCACGGAGACCGCGGCGACCGGGGAGACCACGGAGAGCCGCGAGCCCGTCGGCGCCGGGCGCTGACACCCCGACGCACCCGTACCCCCGCCCCCACCCCTTCGAAAGGGCAAGCTCGTGTACAGCCGCCAACTCGGGCCCACCGGCCTCGCCGTCGGGGCCGTCGGCCTCGGCTGCATGGGAATGAACTGGGTGTACACCTCCCAGCTGCAGAGCGCCCGGGAGTCGATCGACGCCATCCGGCACGCCGTCGACCTCGGCATCACCCTGCTCGACACCGCCGACCTCTACGGCCCGTTCACCAACGAGGAGTTGCTCGGCGAGGCGCTCCAGGGCGGCCTGCGCGAGCACGTGGTGCTCGCCACCAAGGGCGGCCTCAAGGCCGGTCCGGAGTCCCGCCTCGGCTCGGTGCGGGTGACCGCCGACGGCCGACCCGCGAGCACGTCGTGCCGATCCCCGGCAGCACCCGCCGGCTCCACATCGAGCAGAACGCCGCGGCCGCCGAGGTACGACTGAACAGCGTCGACCTGGCCGAGCTGGACTCCCTCCCGGCCCCGGTCGGGACCCGCTACTGATCGGCACCGCAGGCGAGTTCCCCAGAGGCGTTCGTGCCTAGCGACTGATCAGCCCACTGATGTACCTTAAAGTCCGAATAGTCCGCAGCGGGGGCAGTCAGGGATGCGATCACTGTGACCGACAACAGTTCCGACCAGCCGGCCTCGGCGCGGCTCGATTTCCACGACCGCCTCGGCCACGCCATCAAGCGGGCCGAGCAGGCGCTGATCGGCGAGAAGAGCCGGGTGCTGCGCACCGTCGACCTGACGGTGCCGCAGTACGTGACCCTCCTGTGCCTCCAGCGGTCGTCCGGGATGTCCGGGGCCCAGCTGGCCCGGGAGTGCATGGTCACGCCGCAGACCATGACGACGATCCTGACCAACCTCGAGAACAAGGGCCTGATCACCCGCGAGACCTCGAGCGTGCACCAGAAGGTCCTCGTGGCCAAGCTCACCCGGACCGGCCGCGCGCTGGCCAAGAAGGCCGACGCACTGGCCCGCGGCGTGGAGCAACGGCTCGCCGACGCCTTCGACGAGAGCGAACAGGCCCAGCTGCGCGAGCTGTTGGAGCGCTCGGTGGCGGCGCTGCGCAAGACCGACTGACCAGCGCGGCAGCGGCACGAGACCGGGCGGAAGGCCTTCCCCCGGACACCCGGTCACCACCCGGGGCGCCCAGGGGGCGGCCTCGCATCCTCCGCACCGGGACCCAGCCGCCCGGTGACCGAGCGACCGACCACCGATCGACACCGAGGAACCCGATGTCCCACACCGCCGCAGCCCTCACCCCCGGCACCGTCCTGGTGCTGGTGGACCTCCAGCAGTGGATCGTCAGCCGCCCCGTCGCCCCGCTGACCGGCCCGGCCGTGGTCCGCTCCGCCGCCCGGCTGAAGACCGCCTTCGAGGCCGCCGGCCTGCCCGTGGTCCTGGTCCGCCACGCCCGCGTGGACGGCAGCGACGGCGGCCCCGACTCCCCCTTCAACCGCTTCGCCCCGGAGCTGGCCGCCCGCCCCGGCGACGAGGTCGTCACCAAGTACGGCATCGACGCCTTCGCCGGCACCGACCTCGCGGACCGCCTGGACCGCCTCGGCGCCACCGCCCTCGTCATCGCCGGCATCGCCACCGAGTACGGCGTCGGCGAAACCGTCCGCACCGCCGTCACGCTCGGCTACCCCACCACCGTCGTCGAGGACGCCGTCGCCGCCCTCTCCACGCCGAGCCACACCGCCGCCCTCGACACCTTCCGCGGCCTCGGTGTCACCCTCACCCACACCGATGCCCTCCTCCCCCCCGAGCCCCTGACCCACCGGGCCCCGCCCGCCCGCGCGGCTTCCACCCCCACCTGACCTGCTGCTCACTCGCGCCCGCCGACCGCCTCGACCGGCGCGGTCCGCAGGGCGAACCGGGTGGCCGTCGCGATCGACCCCCAGGAGAGCGCGGGGGTGGTCGCCACGATCGCGAGGAGACCGAGCGCGGAGAGACTGGGAACCGGCGACCTGGTCGGCCCGAGGCTGACGCCGATCAGCGGCGGGGCCGTCGCCGGCAGTCCGAACAGCAGCGCCGAGAAGACGACGATCCGCGCCGCGCCGTTCATCACCCGGCGGACCTGCTCCCGGCCGGCCCCGCTCAGGCCGGCTCGGTGTACACCGCCAGCGCGGCGTCGCGGACGTCCGGCCGCGGGTCACGGCGCAGCGCGTGCAGCAGTTCCCGCCAGGCGGCGGGCCAGCCGAGCGGTGCCCCGGCCGTGGCCAGCGCGACGGCGAACAGGCCGGGAGCGAGGCCGTCCTCGGCGACCAGGCCGGACAGTTCGGCGAGGCGCTCGCCCAGGTCGGGTGCGTCCGGGTCGAGCGCCGTGACCAGTCGGCGGGTGGCCTCGGGCACCAGCACGGGTTCGGCCAGCAGGAGCGCGGCGACCGCGCGCTGGGTGGCCCGGAACGCCGCCGCGTCGCCGTTCTGGCACCACATCGAGCCGACGAGCGCGGCGATCCGGCGCAGGGCCGGCTGGTCGTGACCGGGGAGGGTCGGTTCCCCCGTGCGCACCACCCCGATCAGCGCGGTCAGGGCGTCGGCCAGGACGCTGCCCGGCGCGCAGCCGCCGAGCGGGTGCGAGGCGTCCGACAGCGCCACCCCGATCAGCACCTGGGCCGCCCCCTTCCAGCGGTCCCGCTCGGCGAGGTCGGTCACCAGCGGGACGAGCGCCCGCACCGCCTCCGGCACGTACCGGCCCCAGGCGACGAGGTGGCCGCGCGCGGGTCCGGCGGAGGCGATGTCGTCGCCGATCGCCAGTCGGGCCATCAGCGCGGCGAAGGTGGGACGGTGCTCGCCGGGCACCCGGTTTCGGCCCGCGCACACCGTCGGCCCCGACTCCGGGAGTCGGGGCCGACGGTGACGAGCGATCGGGTCAGCGGGCCGCGTCGCCGACGGGGGTGCCGAGGGGGGAGAAGCCGTGGAGCCAGTCGACCTTGTCGTAGAGGTCGGTTCGGGAGAAGCCGGAGAGCATCGTGTTGCGGGCCTGGGCCTCGGCGCCGGCCGGGTGGTAGAGCTGGGTGCCCATCTCGCGGGCGAGGAGTTGGGCCTTGGCGGTGCGCTCCTGGCGTTCGGTGGCGTACTTCTCGAGGCTGGGGATCACGGTGTCGGCGTCGCAGGCGAGGAAGCGGCCCAGGACGACGGCGTCTTCCAGGGCCATGCAGGCGCCCTGGGCGGCGTACTGGAGCATGGGGTGGGCGGCGTCGCCGAGGAGGGCGACCCGGCCGTCGGTCCAGGTGGTGACCGGGTCGCGGTCGCACAGCACCCAGGTCCGCCAGTCCTCGCCGAGTTCCAGCAGGCGGCGGGTGGTGTCGCCCAGGCCGGGGAACTCGGACAGGACGTGGGCGCGTTCGACGGGATCGCCGGCCACGGCGACGGTCGCGCCGTCGTCGCGGGTGGCGGCCAGGTTCAGGTAGGTGCCGCCGCCGATGGCGTAGTGGACGAAGTGCCACTTGGGGCCGGCCCAGAGGGTGACCGCGTTCCAGCGCAGGTCTTCGGGGACCTTCTCCATCGGGATGACGGAGCGGTAGATGGTGTGGCCGGAGACGCGGGGTTCGCCGTCGCCGACGAGTTGGGCGCGGATCGCCGAGCGGATGCCGTCCGCGCCGATCAGCACGTCGCCGGTGACCGTGGTGCCGTCGGCCAGGAGGGCCTCGACCCCGGTGGCGTCCTGCCGGTAGCCGGTCACGGACGCGTTCGTGACCAGTTCGACCCGGTCCTCGGCGCGGCAGGCGCGCAGCAGGGGTTCGTACAGGTCGCCGCGGTGCACGACGGCGTACGGGTTGCGGAACCGGTCGCGGTAGGCCTCGGTGAGCGGCATGCTGGCGACGCACGAACCCGAGGTGCCGTCCATGAAGCGCAGTTCGTCGATGAAGACGGCCTTCGCCCGGACGTCCGCGCCCACGCCGAGGTGGTCCAGGGACGAGAAGGCGTTGGGCGCCAGCTGGATGCCCGCGCCGAGTTCCTCGAAGGCCCGGCGGCGTTCCAGCACGACGACGTCGTGGCCCTGTCGTGCGGCGCTGAGCGCGGCGGCCAGTCCGCCGATGCCGCCTCCCGCGACGATGATCCTCACCATGATGTTTCAGCAGTCCCTTTCGTGTGACGGCGGACGGCGGACGGCCAAGCGGCACCGGCGGTACGGGACGCACCGCCGGGAACCGCCGTCTCAGCCCTCCAGCGCGAGGCCGTGGCCGGCCAGGGCGTCGAGGGTGAACAGGCCCTCGACGGTGGCCTCGACGTCGAAGGCGGACACGAACGTCGGTGGGCGGCCGATGAGTTCGACGGCGCGCGCCGGCCTCGGCACGGCGGCGGCCGCCGCGGACTCCCACAGGAACACCGCGCCCCAGCGCTGCCGTTCGGTGTCCGAGATCCAGAACTTCAGGCGCAGTCCGGGGACTTGGCTGAAGCGGTCCACGGCCTCGTCCCGCAGGAACGGGCGCAGCGACTCCACCGTCTGTCCGGTGCCGGCCAGGTCCCACCATGCGATCACCGCGTGCACGAGCGCAGCACCTCCGTCATCAGGGAGGCCGTGATGTCCAGGCCGTGCTGGGAGAGCACCGACTCCGCGTGGAACTGCACGGAGGCGAACCCGGTGCCGCGCATGGCGTGCACCTCTCCGGTCCGCGGGTCGCGGCAGACCTCCACGACGCCCCGGACGGGGTGGTCGGTCTTGTCGTGCTCCGAGCGTGCGGCGAAGGTGTTGTAGAAGCCGACCCGCTCGGTCCGTCCGAAGAAGTCGATCTCGCGCTGCACGCCCTGGTTGGGCACGTCCCGCTGGACCAGCGGCAGCCCGAGCAGGGTGGCGAGCACCTGGTGGCTCAGGCAGACCGCCATGAACGGCCGTCGGCTCTCCAGCAGGCGGCCGATGGTGCCGCGCAGGTGCGCGATCTTCGGGTCGTCGGTGACGCGGGGGTCTCCCGGGCCGGGGCCCATCACGACCAGGTCGTGGGCGTCGGTGTCGTAGGGCTCGTCGAACCGCCGCACGGTCACCGTGAGGCCGAGCGAGGAGAGCTGGTGCCCGATCATGGACGTGAAGGTGTCCTCGGCGTCCACCACCAGGACGCTGCGGCCGGCCAGTTCGGCGGCGCGCCCGGCGGTGTCCTCGGCCGTCCCGGTCAGCCAGAAGTCGGCGATGTTCTCGTTGCGCCGGGCGAGCGCGGTGAGGACCTGCGGGTCGTGGGCGAGCCGGGTGCGGCCGGGGCCTTCCAGCGCCGCGAGCAGGCCGGCCGCCTTGGCGCGGGTCTCGGCGACCTCGGAGGCGGGGTCGGAGTGGCGCACCAGCGTGGCCCCGACGCCGATCCGCAGCCGACCGGAGCGGTCGATGTCGGCGGTGCGGATCAGGATGGCGCTGTCCATCTCGCGGGTGCCGGAGGCGTCCCGGCCGACGAGGGCGGCGACGCCGCTGTAGTAGCCGCGGCCGTCGGGCTCGTACTTGCCGATGACCTTGGTGGCGCTCTCCAGCGGGGAGCCGGTGACGGTCGGCGCGAAGAGCGTCTGGCGCAGGATGTCGCGCACGTCGCGGGTGGTGCGGCCCTCGATGAAGTACTCGGTGTGGGCGAGCCTGGCCATCTCCTTGAGGTGGGGGCCGGTCAGCCGGCCGCCGTCCTCGCAGATCCTGGCCATCATCTTGAGTTCCTCGTCGACGACCATGTACAGCTCGTCGGTCTCCTTCTGGTCGCCGAGGAATTCGAGCACGCCGCTGAGCGCGGGGCCGTCGGCCGGATAGCGGTAGGTGCCGCTGATCGGGTTCATCACGGCGTTGCCGTCGTGCAGGCTGATGTGCCGCTCGGGGGTCGCGCCGACGAAGGTGCGCTCGCCGGTGTGGATCAGGAAGGTCCAGTAGGCGCCGGTCTCGCGCTCCAGCAGCCGCCGGAAGAACGACAGGGCGACGGCGGGGGTGTATCCGGTGACGTCCGCGGTGAACGACCGCTTGATGACGAAGTTGGCGCCCTCGCCGGTGCCGATCTCGTCGGCGATCACCTGGCGCACCACCGAGGCGTAGGTGGCGTCGTCGGGCTCGAAGCGGCTTCCGGTCAGGGAGGTCGGCAGGCTGGGCAGCCGGCGCAGGGTCTCGCCGAGCGGCAGCACGTCCTGCTCGCGCACGGTCAGCACCAGGAGCGGTTCGCCGTCGTCGACGGCGGTGAAGCCGCGCTCGGCGAGCTGCCGGTAGGGCACCAGGACGAGCGTCTCGTGCCCGGTGCCTTCGGGGGCGTCCGTGAGCGGGATGTCCGTCAGCGAGGCGCACTCGGTGACGTCGCCGAGCAGCAGGTCGACGAGGCCGGCACCGGCGGTGTGCGGCCGGTGCAGCAGGGCGAAGGCGGGCGGGTCGCCGTCGAGGATCCGCCCCAGCAGGTCGGCGTGACGGGGGTCGGCGTGGTGCGGATAGGCGTGGTGCGGGTCGGCGTGGTTCGTGCCGGTCACCGGGCGTCCTCCAGCTCGGTCAGCAGTTGCTTGGTGGTGGCCACCCGGGCGCAGCGCTCGGCCGCGTAGGTCAGGGCCTGCCGGTGGTAGGCCGCGGAGAAGTCGGCCACCGCGTCCGCGACCAGGAAGGGCTGGATGTCGTTGGTGAAGGCGTCCACCGTGCTCATCAGCACGCCGATGTGGGCGTAGACGCCGCACAGGATGAGCTGGTCCCGGCCGGCGGCGCGCATCCGCTCCAGCAGGTCGGTGCGGGCGAAGGCGCTGTAGCGCCACTTGGTGAGCACCCAGTCCTCGGGGGCGGGGGCCAGTTCGTCGATCACCTGGCGGTCCTCGGGGGTGGTGCGCATGCCCGGGCCCCAGAAGTCGCGGAGCAGTCCGCGCTGTTCGACGGTCATGTCACCGGGCTGGGCGGTGTAGGCCACCGGGATGCCGGCGGCGGCGCACCGCTCCCGCAGCAGGGCCGCGTTGGCGACCAGCTCCGTCCCGGGGGTGCCGCCCGCGAACGGGCGCAGGAAGAAGCGCTGCATGTCGTGGACCAGCAGCACGGCGCGGCGCGGGTCGGGGGTCCAGGCGACCGGGCCGGCCGGGAGGTCGCCCTCGGTGGGCATGGGGTACGGCTCGATGGGCGGGATGCCGGGGGTGGGCTTGGTCATCGCGCTCTCCTCACTGGACACCGAGGGTCGCCCCACCGTCCACGGTCAGACTGTGCAGAGTGATGTGGCCGGCCTCGTCCGACAGCAGGAAGGCGACCGCTCCGGCGATGTCCTCGGGGCGGGCGACCTTGCCCAGCGGGATGCCGACCTTGTACGCCGAGGGCGTTCCGTTCACCGAGGTGCTGATGGCGCCGTCGTCGTGGTGCATGCCGCGCAGCATGGGCGTGTCGGTGGAGCCGGGCGCCACCACGTTGCAGCGGATGCCGTGGCGGGCGTTCTCCAGTCCGAGGCACTTGGTGAACATGGTGGCCGCGGCCTTGGAGGCGGCGTACGCGGCCATCTCGGTGCGGGCGGTTCCGGCCGCGTTGGAGGCGACCGTGACGACGGCCCCGCCGCCCCGGGGCACCATGCGGTTCACCACCGCGCGGGAGACGTTGAAGACGCCGGTGGTGTTGACGGCGAAGGTGTCGGCCCAGTCCTGGTCGGTCAGCTTGCGGGCCTCGCCCATTCGCAACACACCTGCGGCGTTGACCAGTTGGTCCACCGGGCCGAGGGTGTCCTCGATGGTGGCGACGGCCCGCTCGACGTCCTCGGCCGACGTGACGTCGGCGGGGACGGCGGTGACCTCCAGCCCGCGGGCCGTCAGCCGCTCCACGGATTCCGCCAGCCTGGCGGGGTCGCGGTCCACCGCGGCGACCCGGACGCCGCGTTCGGCGAGCGTGCGCACGACGGCTTCGCCGATGCCCCCGGCCGCCCCGGTGACCAGGGCGATCCTGCCTTCCATGCTTCCTCCGTACTGGGAACGTGGTGGTGCGTTCGGTGCTGCGACCGGGACGTCGGCCCCGGTCAGCCGCGCCAGGCCGAGACCGCCTCGACGGCCTGCGCGGGGTTGAGCCGCGGGTCGCAGAAACTCAGGTACTTCTCGCTGACCCGGTCGAGGTAGGAGGCGTTGCGCACGCACTCGGTGACCGTGTCCGGCGTGGTCTCCAGGTGCAGTCCGCCGGCCGTACCGCCGTTGTCGCGCACCGCCTGCTGGAAGTTCTCGATCTCCCACACGACGGTCTCCACGAAGCGGGTCTTCAGCCCGTTCGGGCCGCTGACCGTGTTGCCGTGCATGGGGTCGCTGAGCCAGATGACGGGGTGACCGGCGGCGGCGACGGCCCGGACCAGTTCCGGCAGCCGCTCCGCCGCGGCGGTGGCGCCCATCCGGGCGATCAGGGTGAGCCGGCCGGGCTTCCGCTCCGGGTCCAACTTCTCGCACAGCGCGAGCAGTTCGTCCACCGTGACGGTCGGGCCGACCTTGCAGGCGACCGGGTTGCTGACCGCGGCGAGCAGCGCGACGTGCGCGCCGTCGATCTGCCGGGTGCGCTCGCCGATCCACGGCCAGTGCGTGGAGGTCAGCAGCAGGGAGCCGTCCGGCTCGCGGCGCAGCAGGGGGAGTTCGTAGTCCAGCAGCAGCGCCTCGTGGCTGGTCCACACGGGCAGTTCGAGGCGGTGCCGCCGGGGCGTGCGCCACCCGAGGTGGTGCATCGCGTCGCTGGCCGCCCGGTAGGCGAACAGCAGGTGGTCGGGGTTGGGCCGGCGGCCGTCCGGGTCCGGCTCGGGCCGGTTGACCGCGTGGCCCCGGTAGACGGGCAGTTCCACGCCGCCGACGGTCTCGGTGGGGTTGGAGCGCGGCTTGCCGAACTGGCCGGCCAGCCGGCCCACCCGCAGCACGGGCTTGCCCGAGGCGAGCTTCATCGTTCCGGCCAGCACGTCCAGCAGTGCGGCCTTGCGGGCGATGTCCGACGGGTTGCACTCCGCCGGGTCCTCGGCGCAGTCGCCGGTCTGGATGATCTGGACGTGTCCGGCGGCGGCTTCCAGCAGCAGTTCGCCGAGCCGGTGCACCGCCTCGAGGTCGACCAGCGGCGGCATGTGCGCCAACGTGTCGCACACCTGGGACACGTGCCGTTCGTCTGACCAGTCGGGCTGCTGGAGCGCGGGCAGGGTACGCAGATTGAGCAACAGGTCGGTCACGGGGTCCCCACTGGTGGTAGGCCGGTGCACCGTCACGGGACGGCATCAGGGAAGGCGGAGCGGTACGGGAGCGTGCGCGCCGGTCAGATCTCGACGCGGACGTCGTAGTCGGACACCCAGGTGTTGAACTCGACCAGGCGTTCCAGGACCGCGCGGGCACTCCAGGGGCCGCCGACCGTGAAGGCGCCGGCGGGCCGGTCGAGCAGTCGGCGCACGTCCTCCTCGGAGACGATGGCGAACACCGGGGCGTCCTCGGTGAGGATCTCCTCGACCTTCTGCCGCAGGGCGAGCTCGTACCGGTGGTCCTGGGTCGAGGGGTACGGGTTCTTCTTGCGGTCGAGGACCGAGTCGGGGAGCACGCCGCGCATCGCCGCGCGCAGCAGGCTCTTCTCCCGGCCGTCGAAGTTCTTCATCGCCCAGGGGGTGTTGTAGACGTACTCGACCAGCCGGTGGTCGGTGAACGGCACCCGGACCTCGAGGCTGACCGCCATGCTGATGCGGTCCTTGCGGTCCAGCAGGAAGTTCTCCCACCGGGTGACGTTGAGGTAGGTCAGCTCGCGCATCCGGGCCTCGAGGCCGCTCTCGCCGGGCAGCCGCGGGACCTCCTCGAGCGCCTCGGTGTACCGCTGCTTGACGTAGTCGGTGAGGCCCAGGCGGTCCCACAGCCCGACGTCGCGCAGCGCGCCGATGCCGCCGGCCTTCTCGAAGGGGTGGTGCCAGGGGAAGCTGTCGAGCTCCACGGCCTCCTGGTCGTGGAACCAGGTGTAGCCGCCGAACAGTTCGTCGGCCGCCTCGCCCGAGAGCGCCACGGTCATGTGCTGCTTCAGGGCCCGGCAGAGCAGGAAGAGGGAGTACTCCATGTCGCCGGTGGAGACCGGCAGGTCCTGGGCGCGCAGCACGGCGCCGCGGACCTCGGGGTCGAGGATGTCCTCGTTGTTCAGCTCGACGATGATGTGCTCGGCGCCGACCTGCTCGGCCACCTCGATGGCGAACGGGGTGTCCGGGTCCTCCCACTGGACGTTGGCCTCGAAGCGCTGCTCGTGGCCCACGAAGTCCACGGAGAAGGCGTGGATCGGCTCGGTGATGCCGCGCCGGGTCCGGGCGGCCGCGGCGAGCGCGGTGACGGCACTGGAGTCGAGGCCGCCGGAGAGCAGGGTGCCGACGGTGACGTCCGCGACGAGCTGCCGGTCGACGATGTCCTCGAGCAGGGACCGCACGTGGGCGATCGTGGTCTCCAGGTCGTCGGTGTGCTCGCGGGCCTCCAGCTTCCAGTAGGTCCGGGTGCTGGTGCCGCTGCGCGAGAACCGGACCGTGGTGGCCGGCAGCACCTCGTGCATGCCCTTGAACACCGCGTGGCCGGGGGTCTTGACGATGCTGAAGATCTCCCGCAGGCCCTCGACGTCGACGACCGCCTCGACCTCGCCCTGGGCCAGGATGGCCTTGGGCTCGGAACCGAAGATCACGCCGTCCGCGGTCGGGTAGTAGTAGAGCGGCTTGACGCCCATCCGGTCGCGGACGAGCAGCAGTTCCTCGGTGCGCGGGTCCCAGATCGCGAAGGCGTAGATGCCGTTGAGGCGCTCGGCGAACTCCTCGCCCCACTCCAGGTAGGCCCGCAGCACCACCTCGGTGTCGCTGGAGGTGCGGAACTCGTGTCCCAGCGCCGCCAGTTCCTCGCGCAGCTCCTGGAAGTTGTACACCTCACCGGTGTACGTGATGACCGGGAGGCCGCCGTCCTCCGCGGCGGCCATGGGCTGCCGGCCACCCTCCAGGTCGATGATCGCGAGCCGACGGTGGACGATGAGCGCGTGCTCCGAGGTCCACACCCCGCCGGCGTCCGGGCCGCGGCAGATCATGGTGTCGTTCATCGCCTCGGCGATGGCGACGGACCCGCGGAGGTCACGCCCGAAACTCACCCATCCGGCCATTCCGCACATTGAATCCAGTTCCTTTCGTCGAAAGCCGGTGGGCGATCAGATATCCGCTGCGTCGTAACACAGGACGTGCCGCGTCAACTGCACCCGACTGGACACGTCGAGTTTCAGGAACGCATTCCTCACGTGGGTGTTGACCGTATGTGGAGAAACCATCAGTTCTGCGGCCACGGCGCGGTTGCTCATTCCGATCGACACCAGACGGGCCACCTGAACTTCAGCCGGCGTCAGCGCTTCCCAGCCTGACTTCGGCCTGCTCGGACGAGCCTTCCCCGTCGCCTTGAGCGTCTGCATCGAATCGCTTTCCGTTTCACTGCTGCGTTACGAGTTCGGCATCGTGGCCTCGCTCTGCTGCCACGCTGACGTCCGCGTTTCGGCGGGCGATCACGGGTACCAGAATGCCCTGCCGCGCGATCCGTCAGCAATCCGTAATGCCATACATCGGCAGAACTGCCGGAGAGTGTCAGATGCCGGGCGCAGCGTCAGGTGTCCGGCGCAGCGTCAGATGCGGGAAAGGTCGTCACGGTCGCGGAATTCCGTCGGGTCCGCCGCACGTCGGCACCTCCGCCGGAATGCGTCGGGTCCGCCGGAATATGTCAGGTCGAGCGAACCGGGCGAACGCGACGGAGGGGGCCGCGGCATCCGCGACCCCCTCCGCACGGCGCGTCACCGCGCCGCGGTTGCCACCCCCGCCTTGGTCAGGCGGTGGCACCGCCGTCGATCACGTGGTCGTGCCCGACGACGTAGCTGGACTCCTCCGAGGCCAGCCACAGCACGGCGTTGGCGATCTCCTGCGGGTCGGCGACCCGGCCCAGCGGCACGGTCGGGGCCAGCCGGGCGTCGCGCTGCTCACGGGTCTCGCCCGGGAGGTAGGACATCGGGGTGTCGATCGGGCCGGGGCTGATCGAGTTGATGCGCACGCCCTCCTTGATGTACTCGAGCGCCGCGGTGCGGGTCAGGAAGCTGACGCCGGCCTTGGAGGTCGAGTAGGCGCTCATGCCGGCCAGACGCCAGTGGGCGCCCAGGTTGGAGGCGGTGTTGACGATGACGCCGCCGCCGTTGGCGGCCATGTGGGCGGTCTCGTGCTTCAGGGCGAGGAAGACGCCCGTCAGGTTGACGGCGAGCACCTTGTTCCAGACGTCCTCGTCGTGCTCCCCGATCGGCGTGCCGCCGCCCAGGATGCCCGCGTTGTTGAAGGCGACGTGCAGACCGCCGTGGCGGGCGACGGTGGTGTCCACCATGGCCTTGACGCTCTCGGAGCTGGTGACGTCGACGAGGACGCCGGAGGCCTTGCCGCCCTCGGCCTCGATCAGCTTGATCGTCTCGTCGACGCCCGCCTGGTTGACGTCGGCGACGACGACGGTCGCGCCCTCCTTGGCGAAGGCCACGGCCGCGGTCCGGCCGAGCACGCCACCGGCGCCGGTGACGAGGACGACCTTGTCGGTGAAGCGGGCACTCATGGGAACTCCCTTGTATCAGTGTGATGTTGCGTGGTGCGTTGGCTTGAGAGGTCAGTGACGCGTCGCGGACGTCAGTGACGGGTGGCGGAACCGGCCGGGCCGTCCGCCGGCCCGGCGCCGGCGGTGTCCCGGGACCGGGAGGAGTCCGTCGCGCGCTGGAGCAGGACCAGCCCGGCGGCGACGGCGAGCGTGACGGCGGCCGTGCCGAAGGCGAAGCCGTACCCGCTCGCGTCCGCCGCGGCCCCGCCGCCGTGGTCGGCGGCGTACGTGGCGGCGAGCGGCACGAGGACGGCCAGGCCGAGCGGGGGCCCGACCTCCATGGCGGTGTTCACGATCCCGCCGACGAGGCCGGCCTCCTCGGGCGCGGTCCGCTCCACGGCCCACACGGTCGCGCCGGAGAAGGTGAGTCCGGCGCCGACCGGGAAGAGCGTGACCCCGGCGAGCAGCGGACCGAAGTACGACGAGTGGGCGTCGAGCGTGCTCAGCAGCCCCATGCCCACCGCCCCCAGGGCGAGCCCGGTGGCCGCCAGCCCACCGGGTCCCAACCGACGCGCGGCCGGGCCGCCGACGACGGCGGTGAACACCACCGCGAGGACGGGCGGGAGGAAGGCCGCCGAGGTGCGCAGCGGTGAGTAGTCCAGCGTCTTCTGGAAGTAGAGCGCCAGGACGAAGAAGTACGTCGCCATCGAGGCGGCCGTCAGGCCGATGGCGAGCAGCGCCGCCAGCCTGCGGGTGGACGCCAGGAGGGCCGGCGGCACCAGCGGCCGGGACGACCGGGCCTGGACCACCGCGAACAGGACCAGGACGACGGCGCCGAGGCCGATCCACAGCCAGTCCGACTCGCCCAGACCGTAGATGAACGCGGTCAGCCCCGCGGTGATGAGCAGGGCGCCCGGCAGGTCGAGCCGTTCGGCCCGGCGGGCGGCGCCGGTGGGCAGCAGCCGCGAGCACAGGACGATCACCGCCGAGACGACGGCGGGCGCGACGAACACCCAGCGCCACTGCACCCAGGAGAGGATCAGTCCGGACAGGACGTTGCCGCTGCTGGCCCCGATGCTGGCCAGCACGCCCCAGACCGCGAGTGCCCGGGTGCGCCGAGCCGAATCGGGGTACACCGCACCGAGCAGGGCCATCGCCGAGGGCGCCGCGAGCGCCGCGCCGACGCCCTGGGCGAACCGGGCCGCCACCAGGACCCAGAGGGTGGTGGCGGTCGCGGCGGCGAGCGAGGCGGCGCCGAAGACGGCCACGCCGGTGACGAACACCCGCCGGTGGCCGAGCAGGTCGGCGAGCCGGCCGCCCAGGACCAGCAGTCCGCCGAACGACAGGCTGTAGGCCGAGGTGGCGAAGACGAGGTCCTGGTCGGTCAGCCCCAGGTCCCGCTGGATCGCCGGCAGCGCCACGGTGATCACGGTGATCGTCGCGATGAGGGTGACCTGGACGGCACCCAGGAGCGCGAAGGAGGGCACAGGTCCCAGCCGGGGTGGAGCTGGTGCCGCGGAGCGGTCCGTAGCAACGGTAACCATAATCGACTACTCATTCCAATATGTGGGCAGAGTGGGCACGAGTTGCCTCGCACTGACGCCGGACAGAAGCTAGCACAGCTTGAACGATCGATCCACTATTCCGCAGGATGCCGCCCTCTCCAGCCGTAACGGGAGGTACCCGGCGCGCCGAACGTGGCGCAGGAAACCGCGCGAGGACATCGCACATTCATGCGATGTCCTCGCGCGGCCGGTCATCGAGACTCGGGGGTGACCCACGCATCAGGGAGGCATTGCCACATGGACACTTTCAGCTGGACGCTCCCCGTCGTCGGCCCGGGCGAGAACCCGGTCCGGCCGAACGCCGACCAGGTCTGGGAAGGACTGGTCCACAAAGCGGAGAACCCCAGCCCGTACGTGCCCGCCGTAACGGCCTGCCGGGTTCTGGAACGCTTCGACGACGGTTTCCTGCGCGAGATCACCGTTCGCGACACCGAGCGGGTGCACGAGCGCGTCACCTTCGAACCCGGTGAGCGTGTGGTCTTCCGCCCGACCGACGACCCCTGCATCGAGCAGATCGTGAACGAGCTCGGCAAGGACGAGAACGGGCACCCCACCCTGACCCTGCGCGTCACCCTCAGCCCCGCCGGGGTCGAGAAGGCCGAGCAGACCCGCTACTTCCTGCACGAGACGAAGCGCTACTTCTCGGACGCGCTGCAGTTCATCGTCGAGGGCCTCGTCGAGCGCCACGGGCGCTGACCCCCCGGACGGGTCCCCCGATCCCTCCCCCACAGGACACCGGAGCACGCGGGCCACGCCCCTCCCGCCCCCCGTGGACCGCGGCCCCACTCGATCTGCCAGCAATCCGGAAGAGGAGAACCACACGATGTCAGGCCACTCCCGTCGCTCGTTCGTCAGAGACGTCGCGCTGGTGGGCGGCGCGGCGGCCGTCCTGCCGGCGGTAGCCGCGATACCGGCCGCCGCCGACCAGACGGACACCCCGGCCACGACCACGGACGTGACCCCGGCCTCGGCCACGACCGCCGAGCCCGTCGTCGCGATCGGCCCCGCCGACCGCCGCTACCCCGACGTGACCTGGGGCAGCAACCGGCGCTGGGTGGGCACCCCGGACACCGTCCAGCTGGTCAGCACGGCGGACCAGGTGCTGGCCGCCGTCCAGCAGGCCGTGAACAGCGGCAAGGGCTTCGCGGTGCGCAGCGGTGGCCACTGCTACGAGGACTTCGTCACCAACAACGGCGTCCGCACGGTCATCGACCTGGGCGGCCTGAACTCGGTCGGCTACGACGCGACCCGCCGGGTGTTCTGGGTCGAGCCCGGTGCCCGCCTCGGCGAGGTGTACAAGAAGCTGTACCGCCAGTGGGGCGTCACCCTGCCCGGTGGCAGCTGCCCGACCGTGGGCGTCGGCGGCCACGTCGCGGGCGGCGGCTACGGTCCGCTGTCCCGCAAGCACGGCCTCATCGTCGACCACCTGTGGGGCGTCGAGGTCGTCGTCGTCGACGCGTACGGCCGGGCGTCCAAGGTCGTCGCCACCCGCGAGGCCAACGACCCCAACCGCAGCCTGTGGTGGGCCCACACCGGCGGTGGCGGCGGCAGCTTCGGCGTGGTCACCCGCTACCTGTTCCGCTCGCCCGACGCCACCGGCACCAACCCGGCCGACCAGCTGCCCAAGCCGCCGTCCGAGGTGCTGATCGCGAACGTCACCTGGAACTGGGCCGACCTGAACGAGACCTCGTTCTCCCGCATCCTGCGCAACTTCGGCCAGTGGTACGAGGCCAACAGCGCGCCGGACTCCCCGTACGCCACGCTCTTCAGCCAGCTCAAGCCGCAGCACATCTCGGCCGGTTCGTTCTCCATGACGACCCAGATCGACGCCTCGGTGCCGAACGCCGACGCGCTGCTCGACGCCTACCTGGCCGCCGTCAACGCGGGCACCGGTGTCAACTACCAGGTGACCGACCGCCGCAAGATCTCCTGGCTGCACGCGGTCACCCAGTGGCCCGGCTTCACCGGCACCGACACCTCCACCCGCTTCAAGGCCAAGTCGGCCTACATGCGGCGCGGGTTCACCGACGCCAACCTCCAGGCGTTCTGGACCAACATGACGCGCAGCGACTACTCGGGCCCCGCGTCGCTCGTCATGATCACCGCGTTCGGCGGCAAGATCAACACCGTCGGGACCTCGGACACCGCGACCGCGCAGCGCGACTCGATCCTCAAGCTGCACTACGTCAGCTTCTGGACCGACGCCGCCGAGGACGACGCGCACGTGGGCTGGGTGCGGTCCCTCTACCAGGACGTGTACGCGGCCTCCGGCGGTGTGCCGGCCTCCAACGCGGACACCGACGGCTGCTTCATCAACTACGCCGACGCGGACCTCGTGGACCCGCGCTACAACGCCTCCGGCATCCCGTGGTCCGAGCTGTACTTCAAGGGCAACTACCGGCAGCTGCAGTCGGTCAAGGCCCAGTGGGACCCGAAGAACCTGTTCAGCCACTCGCTGTCGATCAAGGCGGTGTGACCATGGCGTCGCGCGTTCCGTCGTCCGACGACCGCGCCGGCGCCGCCTCGGGCGCCGAGTGGTCACGTCGGCGACTGGTGGCGGGCGCGGCGGCGCTGGCCGGCGCCGCCTCGCTCCCGGTCGGCGCCGGTGTCGCCGCGGCCTCCCCGGCCACGGGCGGCGAGGCCGCGGCCGCCGGAACGGCGCAGCCGGCGCCGTTCCCGGCCACCTCCGTCCGCCCCGCCGACGCCCGCTACCCCGACCTGGTCCGCGGCATGAACCAGCGCTGGTCGGCCCGGCCGGACAGCGTGCGGCTGGTGGCCGACACCGAACAGGTCCGCGACGCGGTCCAGCAGGCGCTCGACGCCGGCCAGCGGCTCACCGTGCGCAGCGGCGGCCACTGCTACGAGGACTTCGTCTACAACGACGCCGTCAAGACGGTCATCGACCTCTCCGAGATGACCGAGGTGCGCTACGACGAACAGCGCCGCGCCTTCGAGGTCCAGGCCGGCGCCACCCTCACCCACGTCTACGAGCGGCTCTACAAGGCCTACGGCGTCATCGCCCCGGGCGGCGTGTGCTACTCGGTGGGTGTGGGCGGGCACGTCAGCGGCGGCGGCTGGGGCATGCTCTGCCGCCGCGACGGCCTGATCGTGGACCACCTGTACGCCGTCGAGGTGGTCGTCGTGGACGCCCGGCGCCGGGCGCGGGTCGTGGTCGCCACCCGGGAACCGGACGACCCCAACCGCGGGCTGTGGTGGGCGCACACCGGCGGTGGCGGCGGCAACTTCGGAGTGGTGACGCGCTACTGGTTCCGCTCGCCGGGCGCGACCGGCAGCACGCCCGGCGCGCTGCTGCCCAAGCCGCCGGCCGAGGTGCTGCTCAGCGCGGTCTCCTGGTCCTGGGCGGACCTCACGGAGCAGTCCTTCGTCCGGCTGGTGCGCAACTACGGTGCCTGGCACGAGGCGCACGCCACGGCCGGCGGCCCGTACGACGGGCTGTCCGCCAACCTGAGCCTGAACCACCGTTCCAACGGTCAGATCGGTCTGCTGACCCAGATGGACGCGACCGTGCCGAACGCCCGCGGTCTGCTGGACGCGTTCCTGCAGGCGGTCTCGGACGGCGTGGACGCTCCTCGCGGCGCGGTCACCCGCCCGCTGGGCGAGCACGGACCGATGCCGGAGTTCGCGACCCCCCGGGTGCTGCCCTGGCTGCAGGCCACCCGGTACCTGGGAGTCACCAACGCGGTCCTGGTGGACCCGACCCTGCGCGGCGACCAGAAGTCCGCCTACGTGCGGCGCAACCTGCCCGAGCAGCAGATCTCCACCATCTACCGGCACCTGACCCGGACCGACTTCGCCAACCCGAACGCCATGGTGCTGTTCAGCTCCTACGGCGCGGCGGTGAACTCCGTCCCGCGGGACGCCACCGCCCAGGTGCACCGCGACTCGGCGTTCAAGCTGCTGTACCAGACGTACTGGCACCCGGCCGAGGAGGACGACGCCAACATCGGCTGGCTGCGCGACCTCTACGAGGACGTGTACGCCGACACCGGTGGCGTGCCGGTGTCCGACCGGAACACCGACGGCTGTTACGTCAACTACCCGGACATCGACCTGAACGACCCGAAGCACAACCGGTCGGGCCTGCCCTACACCACGCTCTACTACGGCGAGAACTACCCGCGCCTGCAGCGCGTGAAGGCCGCCTGGGACCCGACCGACTTCTTCCGGCACGACCAGTCCGTCAAGCTGCCGGGCTGACCCCGGAAGGCTGTTCCGGAAAGACGATCCGGAAAGGCGCTGCCCCCCGCTTCCCGAAGCGGGGGCAGCACCTTTCTGGATTGTTTGGTCCATTTGCTGTTAGCCTCATCGCATGGCCAGAACCAAGGAATTCGATCCCGACGTGGTGCTGCAGCGCGCGATGGACCTGTTCTGGGAACGCGGCTACGAGGCGACCTCGATGGCCAACCTCGTCGAGCACCTGGGCATCGGCCGGGCCAGTCTGTACGACACCTTCGGCAGCAAGCACGACCTGTACCTGGCCGCCATGCGGCGGTACCTGCGGGGCAGCGAGGCCGGCTTCGTCACCGCGCTGGCCCAGCCGGGCCCCGCGCTGCCGGCCGTGCGCGCCTTCGTGGAGAGCTGGGTCCGGGACGCCCTGACCGATCCGAACCGCCGGGGCTGCCTGGTGGTGAACGCGGCGGTGGAGCTCTCCCCCCGCGACCCGGAGGTCGCCCGCCAGGTCGAGGTGAGCTGGAGCGTCGTGGAGACGTCCCTGGTGTCCTCCCTGCTGCGGGCCCAGGCCCAGGGCGAGCTCGCCGCCGAGAAGGACCCGTACGAGATCGCCCACTTCCTGCTCGTGGTGATGCAGGGGGTGCGGGTGATCGCGCGGGGCGCGCCGGACGCCGAGCGGCTGGGCGCGGCCGCCCGGCTCGCACTGGCCGCGCTGGACTGACCGCCCCTGGCCGCTCCCACGCTCGCATGCCGAAGCCGGTGCCCGCTGACCACCGTCAGCGGGCACCGGCTTCGGGTTTCGGTCAGGCGGCCCCGGCACCCTCCGCCGGTTCACCGAACCAGCGCCGCAGCGCCTCGGGCAGCCCCTCGGTGCCCGATCCGCCGAACGAGCTCCAGGCCGCGTAGCCGTCGGGACGCAGCAGGATGGCGTCCACGGGCAGTTCCTCCTCCGGGTGGGCCGTCACGACGTCCACCCGCCCGGCCCATCCCGCGGCGGCCCGCCGCACCTCGGGCCGGTCCGCCAGGTCGAGCAATACCGGCCGGCCGGTCCACAACAGCGCCGCCAGGGTGGTCTCGCCGTCGGCCGTCTTCAGCCGCGTCTCGGGGATGAAGCGCCCCGCCAGCCGGTCCGTCGCGGGCCGCCCGACGTCGTAGCCGATGTCCGCGCCGCTGACCATGCCGGCCAGGTAGGCGTTGACCTCCGGCACGCTCATCAGATCGCCGAACAGCCGGCGCAGGGAGTCGGTGGCCGGGCCGGGGTGCATCAGTGCCACCTGGGCGCGGACGTTCTCCAGCACCCGGGCGGCCACCGGGTGCCGCTCCGTGTGGTAGGTGTCGAGCAGCCCGGCGGGCGCCTCTCCCCGTACGTGTGCGGCCAGCTTCCACGCCAGGTTGACCGCGTCCTGCAGGCCGGTGTTGAGCCCCTGGCCGCCGGCCGGGAAGTGCACGTGCGCACTGTCCCCGGCCAGCAGGACCCGCCCCGCGCGGTAGCGCTCCGCCTGCAGCGCGGCGTCGCTGAACCGGGAGAGGTAGCGGGGCTCCGACATCTCGACGGGGTGGCCGACGATCCGCTCGACCTCCGACCTGAACTCCTCGAAGGTGACCGGGGAGGAGCGGTCGGGATGCGGGCCGCGGAAGTCGTACGTGCCGACCCGGCTGTGACCCGAGGGGCTCACCCAGAAGATGGTCCAGCCCCGCGGGGTGCGCTGCCAGCCGCTCGGCGCACCGAGCGGATCGGCCAGCACGACCTCCCCCATCAGGCAGGAGATCGTCGGCAGGGTGCCGACGAAGTCGATGCCGGCCCGCTTGCGCACCACGCTGCGGGCCCCGTCGCAGCCCACCACCCAGCTCGCCCGCAGAATGTCTTCCGCACCGCTCTTCTGACGGACCGTCAGTTCCACCAGGCGGTCCGACTGCGCCACGTCGGTCACCTCGGCGCCCCGCACGATCCGCACGCCGGACAGCGTGGCGCGCCGCGCGAAGACCTCCTCCGCGTAGGCCTGCGGGCTGCCGACCAGCGCGGGGAACTCCTCGATCACCGGGGCCAGATCCAGCTGCGGCAGACCGCCGAAGTGGAACGGCACGTGCCGCTGCGGGCTCCGCCCGGCCACGTACCGGCCCGGCTGCACGGCCTCCAGCAGTCCCCGCCGGTGCAGCGTCTGCGCGGTCCTGGCGTGCAGGGTCCCCGCCTTCGACTCGCCCGAGGGTTCCGACTCCTTCTCCAGCACGGTCGTACGGATCCCGTACAGCGCCAGTTCGCCGGCCAGCAGCATGCCGACCGGACCGCCGCCCACGATCACCACGTCCGCGTCCACGCCATCGGCCGTGTCCTGTGCCAAACCCGTGTTCACGGCCTTTGGACTCCTGTTCATCTAGCAGTTCGCTCCCGAGGAGCCGTCCGAATCGGTCAGGCGAGCAGGCGAGCAGACCATCAGGCGATCTGCAGGTGGTCGCCGATCGACAGCTCCACTTCCTGGTCGTGCACCGCGGACAGGGTCACGATGCTGTGGGCCACCGCGCTGAGGGTGGTGTGCCGGTGCCAGCCCCCGTAGGTGCGGCCCTTGAAGTCCATCGCACCGACCTTGGTGCTGATGTCGGCGAAGTCCTGTTCGACGCGTTCGGTCAGGCGCCCCAGTCGCGCGACGTGGACGGCCGGCGCGTCGGTCATGTTCGACAGCCACAGCTCGCGCGCCTTGCGCTCCCTGGTGCACTGCGCGCCGACCAGTCGCAGCGGCAGGCCGGCCCCGGGCAGCGCGACGTCGACGCTGCTGATCTGCGCGGTGCGCTCGCCCGGAGCGGTACGGCCCACCCAGCGGACCGGACGGCCGCCGAGCTCCGTCCCCTCGGCGAGGTGCTGCGCCGCCAGCGGCCGGACCGCCCGGCCGTCCCGCACCGCGTTGTACGGGACCAGCCGGGTGGCGCCACTGATCCGCAGCACGAAGCGGACCTTCGCCGCCGACAGGTGGCACACCAGCGCCCGGGCGTCCTCCTCGCGCGCCTCCACCACCACCGGGCGGGCCTGCAGTCGCCAGCCCCTGGCCAGCTCCAGCACGGCCGCCGCCGCGGTCGGGACGTCCCCGTCGTCGATGCCCGCCGACTCCGGGATCTTCGCGCGCCGCTTGCGCTCGGCGTCGGCGAGCCACTCCCCGGTCAGCGCCAGCCGTGAACTGACCGGCGCGCTCCGGGTGTCGTTGGCCAGCCAGACGCCGTACGACCGCTGACTGTTGACGACCCGGCCGAGCTGCAGGTCGAAGGACTCGGTCACCCCGACGGTGTGTTCGCCGGCCTTGAGGACCACCATCGGCTTCACCACCCACGCCAGCGGATCCAGGGCCTCCTCGAGGTCGGCGGCCAGCGCCCTGCGCACCGGCCGCCAGTCCCACGACGACTTGCTGATGAAGTGGTGCAGCCGCTGCTCGACCGCGGCACCGCCGCCGGCGATCGACGCGATCGACCGCATCGACTTGCGCGTGGTGGGCGACAGTAGTCCCGAGATGTACAGTTCGCCGTTCTCCCGCTGGTCGCGGCGCGGCAGCGACATCAGCATGCGTCGGCTGTACTCGGTGACGAAGTCGTCGGCGACCTCGTGCCAGACGATCTCGCGCGCATGCTGAGACATGTGGATGTGCATGTTCATGCCAAGTATCCCCCTCCGCAGAACACCGGACCGCGCCACCGCCGCACGATTCCCGGAGCCCCCCCATCATCGGCAGGCCTATTTGAACATACATTCTTGTTTAGTCGCCATGATAGGCCCGTCACACACCTCTTGACGAACCCCGTACGACCAGGAGGTGCCGGCTCGTCCCGCTCCCCCGGCATCGACTTAACGCCTAATCAGGGGCACTTGACGACCTCACAGCCGAAACAGCCCTGCGGCGGCGCCCCGTCGGCAGACCCGCCGCCGGTCCGTTCGAGGGCGCCTCGAAAGCCCATTATCAAACCGACCGTTCAACTCAGAATAGGGTTCGCGAAGTTGTCAGCGAGCGTTCACGCTGGGCAACAATCCGGGCCCGGCGGTCACCCCCGACCGACCCAGGCCCCACCTCCGGACCATCAGCCCCCACCGGCCGCCCACCACCACCCACCTCCCCTTTCCGGGTTCGGAGCCGACCGAATCATCCAGGGCGAGTGGGTCGACACCCAGCCACCCATCGCTCACGGCAAGTCACCGATCTCCACCTGCAGGCGCCACCGGATCACCTGACGCCCCGGCCGGATTCGCCAGGTATCGCTCAACTCGCCCAGCGCACAGAACAATTGCGGGACAGGGTGGTGAAATCTACGAGAACGCCCCGAGATTGGTCACTTTCCGTGGTGAAGTCATTACCCTGGTCGGGCCATTTCGCGCCGCTCCACCCTGGCCGACCAACCCCGAGACACCCCTGGGGGAATCTCGGATCCCGGCGACCATCCAGGCATTTCCGGCCGGTTCGCATTCGACCGTTCCACCCGGTCACGGAAGGCCGGAAGTCGGCACGCCGGCGGTCGAAACGATGGATCGGTCGGTCTCGTTCGCCCGCTGCCCCGGCGGCGGTGCCGGCCGCGCATGCTCCCCCGCTCCTGGCCGGTGCGAGCGCACCACTCGCGGACGCGGCCGCGTACCGTACGGTGTGGGTCCATGGACCAGATAGCTCCCCTTGACGCCCGCCGGTGCTACACGGCGCATCATCCGGTGCACGCCGCCTACTACTTCGCCCCGGAGCACGACGACTGGTACGGCCTGCTGGGCCTGGACCGCGGTCCGATGGCGTACCTGGCCGGGCGCTCGGCGCCGTTGGGGAGGCCCGGTCCGGGCCTGGTCAGCGCGGTGTTCTACAACTTCAGCCCGGAGCTGATCGCCCGCTGTCTGCCGCGCGCGTGGGAGGCGGCGGCGCCCGAGCGGGTGTTGGAGACCAGGCTGCGGATCGTGGACGCCTGCCTCACCCGGCTGCTGGGCCCGGAGGCGGTGGCCTCGGCCGCGATGGTGGAGGCGGCGGAGCTGGCGATGCGGGCGGTCGAGGGCTGCACCGGGGCGGGCCGGCCGATGTTCGCCGCCAACGCGGACCTGCCGGTCCCGGACCGGCCGCACCTGCGGCTGTGGCACGCGGCGACGCTGCTGCGCGAGCACCGCGGCGACGGACACATCGGCCTGCTGGTCGATGCCGAACTCGACGGCCTGGAAGCGCTCGTGACGCACAGTGCGACCGGCGCGCACTGGAAGCCCTCCTTCCTCCAGCCCCAGCGCGGCTGGTCGGCGCGCGACTGGGCGGCCGCCCAGCAGCGGTTGCGGGCGCGCGGACTGCTGGACGAGAACGACGAGCTGACCGCGCGGGGGCAGGAGCTGCGACGCACCCTGGAGGCCGAGACCGACCGGCTGGACCTGGCGCCGTACCGCCGTCTCGGCGCCGATGGCACCCGGCGGTTGACCGAACTGGCCGGGGCGTTCTCCCGCACGGTGCTCGCCCGCGACGGCATGCCGCTGGCGCAGATCGGCAAGCGCTGAGCGCGGATCGCTGAACGCGGATCGCTGAGCGCTCAGCGCGGATCGGGCAGCAGAACACGGACGGCGGCGGCCCCCGGACCGTTCCAGCTTCGAGTCGGTGGGCTGGCTCGGCGAGGACGTCTGGATGGCGCACTGCGTCCACATGAACGACTCCGACATCGCCAAGTTCG
>NZ_JBSFGK010000066.1:0-44084 GCF_053596495.1 Kitasatospora sp. NPDC001683 | reverse complement strand
TTTCGGTGAACCAGAGGTTGCCGTCGGATCCGGTGGTGATGTCCAGCGGGCTCGAATCGGTGGTCGGAATCGCGTACTCGGTGATCGAACCGCCGGTGGTGATCCGGCCGATGTCGTTGCCGGCGTTCTCGGTGAACCAGAGGTTGCCGTCCGGTCCGGTGGTGATGCCCCACGGGAACGGGAAGAAGAGGGTGTCCGTGAGGTCGTAGCCGGTGAACACACCCGCCGTGGTGGCCTGTCCGATCTGGGTTGCTCCGGCATCGGTGAACCAGAGGTTGCCGTCGGGCCCGGAGGTGATGCCGATGGGCAGGGAGAACAGCGAGGGCACCGTGTATTCGGTGATCGTGCCGTCGGTGGTGATCTGACCGATGCTTCCGGTCAGCACTTCGGTGAACCACAGGTTGCCGTCCGACCCGACGGTGATGCTCAGCGGGAAGGCACTGGAGGTGGGGAGCGCGTACTCGGTGACCGTGCCGCCGGTGGTGATCCGGCCGATGTTGGCGGCACCGGGCTCCGCGAACCAGAGGTTGCCGTCCGGCCCGACGGTGATGCCCCACGGGTAGGCGCCGGAGGTCGGGAGGGCGTACTCGGTGACCGTGCCGCCGGTGGTGATCCGGCCGATCTGGTCGACGTTCGACTCGGTGAACCACAGGGCGCCGTCCGGCCCGGTGACGATCTCGGCCGGCCCGGCGCCGGTGGTGGGTACCGAGTACTCGGTGAAGGTGCCGCCCGTGGTGACCCGCCCGATCGCGTTCGCGGAGTTCTCGGTGAACCACAGGGCGTCGTCCGGCCCAGCGGTGATGCCGACCGGTTCCGCGTCGGCCGTGGGCGTCGCCAGTTCGCTGATGGCGGGCGTCTGGCGGGTCTGTGCCCTCCGCGGTTGGGGGTGCATCCCGCGGAGGCAGGCGATGAGTCCCGCCGGCCCCCGGTGCCGGACGCAGGACTTCACCCACGGGCGCAGGGATCCCGGGGGGCGGTGCGTGGAGTCGCCCAACGCCACGGAGCCGGGCGCTGCGACGACGGCCGTCAGAACCAGGACGGTGAGCACACGGTAGAGCCGCCTGAGGCGGCCAGGACGGTGGGACATGAGACCCCTTTCCGAACGACACGGCGGGAGCCGGAACGCCGAACCCGTGCACCGGCGGTCTCCCCGCCCCGAGCCGTGACCGACAAGCACAGCGTGACGGCCGAAAGCCCGCCCTGCCCCGATTGCTTCGAAAGCGGTATGTCACACACGGACAACGTGGCGCCCATCCGGTATGAAGAATCCCCCGGAAACCGCATGAAACACCCACAAACACCAGACGGACAGGGTGAGCTGTAGGCGCCGGGGCTGGAGGGGTGCGGCGGTCTACCGTCCGGTGCGGAAGCAAAGCCAGCGAGGCTGGCCGCCCTGGCGCGGAGGTCGGCACTCTGCCGGAGTGTCAGCCGGCGGTGATGCGGGCGAGGGTGGCCTGGAGGCGGCGGACGGCGTCCTCGGCTTCGGTGTAGTGCTCGGGGGTCGGGGGACGGCGCCGAAGGCGTGGTCGTCTGCGGCGGGCAGGGCGCGCCAGCGCAGGACGGGTTCGAGCGCGGCGACGGCGCGCGGTGGAGATGTACCGCTCCGCCGACCCGAAGCCGGTGATCCGGCAGATGGCCCGCGATCTCGGGGTGCACCACGAGGCCCTGCGGAACTGGATCCGCCAGGACGAGGCCGACCGGGGCGAGCGCGACCATCCACACCCGTCCTGACCAGGTAACAGCACCTCCCGCACAACGGGGGAAGCTCAGGGCAGCTGGAAGCCCTCGGGGTGGCCTGGTAGGCCCGCCCAGCCTTGGGTGTCTTACGCACGGCGATCCGGGAGCCGCACGGGCCGTCAGTCGTCGGCCGATCCGCCGTGCTCCGCGAGCCACGCGCGGGCGATCGCGCCCAGTTCGGCATCGCGGCCGGAGAGCATCATGCCGATCATCCGCGCGTCCCCGCGCAGGGACCAGACCGGGTGTCCGAAGGTGGCCGGGTTGTTCCCCTCGACGAGGAAGTGCGCCGGCCAGGCCGTGCCGTACCCGATCAGCGGAAGGGCCACCAGCCGGCGCTTCAGGCCGCGCGCCAGGCCATGGGCGCCCACCGCGAGCCCGGTGAGGGTGCCCACCAGGTGCACCCACCTGGTGGCGGCCTTGGAGTGCATCGCCACGTAGTAGGGCCAGAACTCCTCGAAGGACGCGAAACGCCTGCTCTCAACCATGCCAGGACGGTAGCGCCACGCCGACGCTCCGCCCAGGGCACGGTCGGATGAGCCGACGACGCGACCGGGCGCCGCGTCGTCGACCCCGCCCTACGCGTTCGGGTCCCAGGCGAAGAGTCGCTCGAAGATGACCTGGTCGCCGTCGATCTTCACCGAGTCCAGCGGGGCGCGTCCGTAGAACCACAGGACCAGCTCACCGGCCGTGCCCCGGACGGAAGCGTCGGCCGGGGCCAGGGCCTCGCCCTCGCCGGCAGCCGGGAGGCGGACGGCGCGGGCGCCGTCCGCCTCGACCGTGAAGCGCCAGGAGCGGCCCTCGGTGGTGTGGTAGTCGACGACGGCCGACTCGTGCGGCCAGACGCCCGACCACGCGCAGCAGGTGAACAGGAAGTCCTCGACGCCGTCCAGCGCCACCTCCGCCGGCAGCGGCTGCGCGGCGCCCACGGTGAGCTGGGCGTCATAGGTGTGCATCGCGATCTCCTGAAGCTGGTGCCGGGCGACGGCACCGCTGGTCCGCGGCGACTGCGAGGCGCCCCACCACGTCCAGCACTCGGCGTCCGGGCCGACCTTCCGCAGGGTGTCCAGCAGCTCCTGCGTCGACGCGGCCAGCCAGGCCACCAACGCCTCGCGCTCCCGGGGCGCCTGCGCCTCGGCGCGCGCCGCCACGGCCTCGGCCGGCGGGGCGTCGGCCGGACCGGCCTCGACGACGGCGGCCCAGAACGGGCGGCCCGAGCCCAGGTGCCGTGCCAGGTCGAACAGCGTCCACTCGGGACAGGTCGGCACCTGCACGTCCAGGCTGGGCGCGGCGGCGATCGCGGCCCGGAAGGCCGTCGCCCGCTCGTCGATCAGTCGCAGCAGGTCAGGGAGTTCAAGATTCTTCTGCACTACGACTGTCTATCACCGCCCTCCGGCGGCCGAAAGCGAGTTTCCCGGCCGCCGCCTGCCGCCGCGGGCCGCTCCACCCCCGGGCCCGAGCAGCAGCAGTGCTTCGAGGACGGCGCGAAGACCATGCGGGAGCTGAAGGACCTGTACGGCCCGCTGGGTCGTCCGGGGCGGATGACCTGTTCGCAGCCCGGGCACTCCAGCCGGTTGGGGCCAGCCTCCTCCCGCAGCTCCAGCTTCGAGCCCTCCTTCCCGCCGATCGAGCCCCGGCACGTCCAGCACGGGCGCAGGGAGGCATTCGCCGTACCGCCGGACGAAGACGAAGGGGTAGTGCCTCGAGGGGCTCGGTGGAGTCGGAGGAGGACTGGGCTATGTCCGGGGCGGGGCATCCACCGCCCCACGCGCGATGCGGCCGTCCCGGCGGCTCCGACGACGTCGGCCACGCCCAGCCCGGCCACCTTGGTTCAGTCGCTGAGCTGCCCAGACGTCACCTGGCGCCTGGGACGGGGGTGCTGGCATCAGGAGCCACATCGGGAGTTACAGCAGGAGCCGCATCGGGAGGTCCGGGAAGGGCTCTTCCCGGGCCGCACACCCGGGGGGACGGTGCGTCAGGGCGCGGGAGCCGCCGCCAGGGGCCGTCCGTGGGGCTCGGCTTCCCCTGGAGGGCCGGTAGCGGTGTCAGTTGGTGGTGATGCGAGTGAGGGTGTCCTGGAGATGGCGGACGGCGGTCTCGGCGTCCGTGTACTGCTCGGGGCTCGCGGGGACGGTGCCGAAGGTGCTGCCGTGATCGGCGTCCAGGGCGCGCCAGTGCAGGACGGGTTCGAGCGCCGTGATGGCTCCGGAGAGGAACCAGGCCAGGCGTCCGTGGGTGCGGGCCAGGGCGATCGCAAGGACAGCGAGCACCTCCCGCAGACGCTCCAACCGGTCCTTCTCGGACCGGAGTTCCTGGGTGTCCGGCGAGCCGACGGCTTCCCGCAGGCCGGCCTCGGCCTGGAGCGCGAGGCTTCGGTCGCTGGGTGTCAGTTCCCATACCCCGTCGCGGATCTGCCGCTCGGCTTCTTCGGCAAGGCTCGCGACCGTCGTCTGCATGTTCACGTGGCTCACCGTAGTGGTGCGTCCCGGCCTGGCGGGGCCCGGGGGCGTCCGGCCTACGCCGGGCGCTCACCACCACCACGACCCCGCAGGGTGCAGACCCCTGCCGGCCGGACCGCCACCCACCACCGCCCTCCACCTACCAGCGAGCCGGGCAAAGGGATGGACAGAAGGGGTCGTCGCATTTTCCGGCCGCCCGAAAGTGGCCTGTGAGCTGCAGGAACGCGCAGAGCCCGCTGGGAGCGGCGGGGTACCTACGGCGGTACCTACGGCGGTACCTACGGGGCTGCCTACGGTGGCACATATGGGGCTGCTGTGACCCGGAATGCTAGACCCGCGCGACGCTCGCGAACAGGCCTGCGACCTGCAAACTTTCGGCCGCGGACATGCCAGGAGGTCAGAAATTTCTTACTCGCGGCCAGCCAAGAGCACCTGACCGGATTCGGGACCGGGATGCCTCGGGCTATGGCCGCTACTGTCACACCGTCGGCTCGGTCTCGAGGTCTCGCGTGCAGAGGTGGGCGGTCGGGCAGGCCGGGCATCCGCGGGCGTCGATGAGGTGGGCGACGGCGTCGAACAACTGCTGGGCACGCTCCTCAGTGCCGACACCGTCGAACGACGCGTACTCCTGAGCAGGCCTACCAGCAGCAGTGCCGCCGGCCCTGCTGCTCCTGGGCCTCGTCTCCGTGACCACCCACCGCCTCTCGGCCGCCGTCCCGGCCTGGACACGGTCACCGTCCTGAGACAGTGCCTGGCGCGAGTGCAGAACGAGCGAGGTCCCCTGGCGGTCGAGCGAGATGTCCGAACGTGTCGACCCGCGCGCCAGGGAGCCTCGCTGTGCTGGTTCAGGCTTCCGGTCGGCGGACGCACTCGATCAGGTAGTCGCCGGTGACAGTCTCGACGGTGACGCCGTGCGCCTCGCTGTGGAAGCCGGGGAAGGCCCTGTCGAAGGACTCCAGAGCGCGCAGGTAGCGCAGGAGCGGTCCGTCGGCGGCACCGGTCGACTCACCGGGCATGAGCACCGGGATGCCCGGAGGCGTCACCGTGACCATGGCGGCCGCGACCCGATCGGCGGCCGCGCTCAGGCGTACGCGTTCGGTGCCCCCTCGGATCAGCCGCTGGTAGCAGCGCTGGGGCGGTTCCACGGGCTCGGGAAGCTGCTGGAACGCGGTGTCGAGTGCGGTGATCAGCTCCGCGCGGGTGAGGTGCTCGTGCATCCGCTGACACAGGTCGCGCAGCGTCGTGCCCGCGTACCGGGAAGGGAACTGGGCAACGAGGCCGGGCAGCACCCGCTCCAACGGCGCATCGGTGTCGTAGAGGGACTTGAAGTCCATCAAGGCGTCCATCAAGGTGCCCCACTTGCCCTTGGTGATGCCCATGGAGAACAGGATCAGCGTGGTGTAGCTGTCGGTCTTCTCCACGACGATCCCGCGGGTGGCCAGGTACGCCGTCAACACGCGCGCGGGAATGCCCCACGGCGAGGTCTCGCCCTTCGCCGTCACCCCGGGGCAGGTCAGGGTGACCTTGATCGGATCGAGCATGCAGTAGCCGTCTTCGAGGCCCTCGAAGCCGTGCCAGTCGGCGCCCGGTTCCAGGAGCCAGCAACTCGCCTCGTCGCGCAGCAGCGCCGCGGGGGCGTCGGCGAAGGGCATGCGCCGGCCGGTGGCCGGATCGGTAACCTCGTCGGGCTGCCAGATGCCGAAGAACCAGTCGGGCCGGTCTCCCGCGTCGACGATCCGGCGCCCGGTACGGATGACGGCCTGGCGGAAGCGGATGGCCTCGGTGAGCGCCTCGTCGATCAGCCACCGGCCCTGTGGGCCGTCCATCATCGCGGTTGCCACGTCGAGGGAGGCGATCGCCGGGTAGAGCGGTGACGTGGTGCCGTGCATCATGAACGCCTCGTTGAAGCGCTCGTGTTCGACGGGCGCGCGGGGCGAGGTCCTGACGTGCACCATGGCGCCCTGCGACAGCGCGGCGAGCAGCTTGTGCGTGGACTGCGTGGCGAACACGGTGGGCCGCTGCGGGCCCTCGAAGGTGTCCGGGCCGACGGCCATGCCGTAACGGCGGGCGTAGAGGGGGTGGAAGCGGGCGTAGGCGAACCACGCCTCGTCGAAGTGCAGGCGCGGTGTGCTCGGGGCGAGAGCGTGTGCCGCGGCGAGGGTGTCGTAGCACAACCCGTCGTAGGTGGAGTTGGTCACCACCGCGTACTGGGCCCGGTCGGACACCGCTCCGGCCGTCAGCGGGTTGGCGGCGATGCGGGCGGCCACGGCGTCCGCGGCGATCTCGGCTGGCGGCAGCGGGCCGGCGAGGCCGTAGCCGTTGCGGGTGGGAACCAGGTACACGGGACGGGCACCGGAGATCACCAGGCCGTGCAGCACGGACTTGTGGCAGTTGCGGTCCACGAGCGCGATCTCGTCGGCGGTGACGCTGTAGTGCCCCACCATGCGGTCCGCGGTGGAGTTGCCGTGCAGGACGAAGTAGGTGCGGTCGGCGCCGAAGACCCGGGCGGCGTTGCGCTCGGCCTCCCCGATCGGCCCGTTGTGCTCGAACAGCGACCCGAGCTCTCCCACCGAGATCGACAGGTCGCTACGGAAGAGGCGCTCGCCGAAGTAGTCGAAGAAGGCCCGCCCCGCCGCGGACTTCAGGAACGCGACACCGCCGGAGTGCGCGGGGGTGTGCCAGGAGTACTCGTGCGCGTCGTCGAAGCGGCGCAGCGCCTTGAAGAACGGCGGAAGGACGTCCCGGTGGTAGGCGCGGGCGGCGGCGGTGACCCGGCCGGCGATGAAGGCGGCGGTGTCCTCGAGCGGCCAGATGTAGCCGACCACGGCCTCCGAGACCCACAGCGGCAGCCGCTCCAGGTCGTGGTCGGACTCGTCCGCCATGAGCAGGAAGACCGGGAGGTCCTTGAACCGGCGCTGGATCAGCCGCAGGACGTCCGCGCCGCCGTCCTCCTGGTCGCCGCCGTCGTCGCCCGGCAGGTCCCAGGCCACCACGGCCGCCGCGAGCCCCGACTCCGTGCGCAGGACCGCCCGCGCGTCCCGGGCGGTAGCCGCCCAGCGGAGGGCCAGGCCCTGGTTCTCCAACTCCTTGCCGATCCGCCGCAACTGCTCGGTGCTCACCCCTCCTTGCAGCGGGTTCTCGCGCAGCGCCAACAGCACAGTGCCGCTCACCATGACAGCCCCCTCCCTGACCCACGGCGCCCTTCGGCGCCCGGCACAGTCTCGTCCGGCCGGGGCACGTCAGCGGCGGTATTCGCTGTGCTTCACTCGAAGGCGCTAACGCCTGACAGCGTTCCCATGGGGTGAGGGGTCTCCAGCCACAGGTCTGGGTGGCGGCGCGGTACAGCTGAGCTCCACCCTCGTCGGCGACTTCGGCCGCCAGCTCACCCGCGCCCTCGCCGCCCTTCCCGCCACCTGCGTCATGGCCTTCCCCAGCCGCAGCGAGAGCCTCGCCAACGTCCTCTTCGAAACCGGCCTGTGGGCACAGCACGGCAGCGCCGTCGTCCTCACGCCCGCCCGCAACGGCTTCCCCAGGCCGGTCGACGGCCTCACTGTCAGCGGGGTGGGAGGGTTCTTGGTACCGATTCTTTACAAGAGGGACGCCAGCACTGCCAGCGGTCGTTTTACCGGAGACCGGACGGGTGGTGTCCGGCAGTGGGATCCTCGGGGAACTTCAGTGCTCGCAATGTAGGTGACATAGGCGAATGACGGTTCGGTGCTGCTGCCCATGATGTGCTCCGCTCGCTCGTTCTCCACCATGGCAGTGTGGACGGAAAGCCGGTGTACGGCGGGGCCGAGCCGGTCGGCGCGCTCGAGGTGGCGCCGACGGCCCGGACGGCGGTGGCGTGGCTGCCGCCGCAGGAGCTCTGGCCGGCGATCCAGGACATCCGCTGGGAGCATGATCCGCAGGTACGGCGGTGGCCGCCGCATGTGAACCTGCTGTTCGGCTTCGTGCCGGAGGAGGAGTTCGCGCGGGCGGTGCCGCTGCTCGCCGCCGGAGCGGCGGAGAGCGCGGCGTTCGCCGCGCGTCTGGCCGGCGTGCGGTACTTCCGGCACCGGCATTACGCCACCGTGTGGCTCGACCCGGCCGCGGCGGGCCCGGCGCCGTGGGCCTGTCTCCACCGGGCGCTGGAGCAACGGTTCCCGCTCTGCCGCGGGCGCGGTGGCCGTTTCATCCCGCATCTGTCCCTCGGCCGCACACAGGACCCGCGGCAGCTGGCCGCCGAGTGCGCCGCCAGGCTCGGCGCACTGTCGGCGGTGGTCGAGGAGGTGGTCTTGCTCTCCCGGCGCGGCGACGAACCGATGCGGCCCCGGGCCGCGATCGCGTTGGGCACGGGCGAGGTCCGTCAACTGCCGGATTGCTAGCGGCGAGAGGCCGCGACCATCGGCCCGCGCGGCCAGGCACGGTCATGCCGGGCGCCTGGCGCGACCCTGGGCTTCCCCCGCTGTGCGGGAGGTGCTGATTACCTGGTCAGGACGGGGGCGGGTGGTTCGACGGCCACCGGTTCGGCCGTCGCCTGGTCGGCGTAGTACTTCGCCTCGTATTCGTCGGGGCTGAGCCAGCCGAGGCGCTTCCGGATGCGGCGGGTGTTGTACCAGCCGTCGACGTAGGCGAACAGGGCAAGGCGAGCGGACGGTGTTGGCGGCCATCAGGACGGAGACAGCGGCGCCGGAGAGCAGGAGCCTGCCATCCTCGCGGCGGCCACCGCCGGCGTAGCGCTCACCCGGGTCTCCCGTCGATGGGTGTGGCGGTGGTGAGGGACGCACGACGAGTTGCGCGGCCGTGAGCGCCGGTGCTGCGTAGATGAATCCGATCTTCGTCGGCCAGCCGGCCCGGGGCCCCTCGACGGCGGTGGCCATCAGTGGCAGCAGGTCTCGGCCGGGCGCGTACCGCAGGCCGGTCTCCTCGAACGTCTCGCGCACCGCGGTGTGGAGCGGGGTCGGGTCGGTGAAGTCTGCGTCACCGCCGTGAATTGAAGTCCCTTGGCGGGGTTGGTGGAGTGCAGCAGGACCACCTTGCCCTCGGCGGTGGTGAGGAAGGGGTCGGCCCACATCGTGGCAGCGGGGTACCGGCCAGGTAGGCGCGCAGGGGTAGGGCATGGGCTGGGCGGCATGCCGGCCGATGAGGTCCCGCTCGTGCTCGGCGAGCAGGTCGGGAAGGTCGGCGGGCAGCACCCATCGGTGCGCGTCGTGCTCGGCGCCGAGTACGACATCCTGCGGGTGGTCGAGGGCGGCGGCGAAGGCGGTGACCCGCGCTCCGGTGATGCCGGTCTCCTCGGCCAGTCCGCGCTGCGCGGCCGCCAGGAGGCTCTCGCTGCCTGGATTCCGCCACCGGGCAGCTCCCACGGACCGCCCGCCGGCGCGGTAGCCGCGCGGCGCACCAGCAGCATCTCGCCGCGGTGGTTGACCAGCAGGACCGCGGCGGCCAGGCGTTGCGTGCCGGCGGCCCTGGCATCGGCGAGCAGGTCGAACGGCGGCCGGTCGGTCATCGGGCGCTCCAGGCCAGCGGGGTCGGCCCGGCGTGATCCCGGTAGCCGAGCGAGCGGGCCTGCTGTGGACCCTCGACCTGGGCAGCCCACGCTGACCGTCGAGGTCGTAGCCCCGCGCCCTGCGGCGAGCCGATCATGCGCTCGACCCTGGTGCGCTCGTCAACAGTCGAAGTCGCCCGGGCTCCCACGGAACCGCACGCGACGCCACTTACGCACCCATCGTCCGGGTTGGCCCTGCGATGCCCATGAGCGTGGCGAGCACGGAGAGCACGGCGATCAGGCACGTGGTGGACCGGACCATTGTTCAACGGTGTGACGGCACCCCTCCCCCGGGTCCCAGACCACAGGCCCCACAGCCGGTGTCCGGTCCTGACGCCGCGGTGCCGGCCCCCTTGTCCCCGTCCGGCGAGGCCTTCGCCGGACGGGTCCACCTGGTGGTGGTCGGCGGCCTGGTCCCCGTCGTCGGGGTCGGGTGCGGCGGGCGAGGTGGTGGCCATCGGTGGCCTTCCGTCAGCAGGAGACCGGCGCGGGCACGGTAGCCGGCTCCGGCACCCGGGCGAGCGCCCGGACGCGGCCGACCTTGCACGCCGCCCCCTCGTCCGCGGTCTGACCGCACCCCTCCAGCCAGTCCGGACCGGCCGCCGAAGCCGAGCTCGCCGGCTGCGACCACCACACGGTCCGGCGCTATGTCCAGCTCCGGGGCCAGGGCGTCGACCCGACCGAACGGGCGGTGCGATCGAAGCTGATCGACGACTTCCTGCCGAAGGTGGAAGAACTGGTCGAACGGTCCCGCGGCAAGGTCGTAGCCGACGCTGGCGGTAGGCGGCGTCGGCGGTGGTGCCGTCGGGGGTTTCGGGGGTGCGGTCGAGGCGGGCGTTCAGGCCGCGGCAGACACGGTCGATGGCAGTGTCGGGCGTGGTTTCGAGGGTGGTGAGGTGGTCGACGTGGTCGAGGGCGGCGCGGTTGAGGGCGTCGCGGGCGTCGTCTTCCTCGCGGGCGGTGTGTTCGGGTTCGAGGGCGAGGCCGGAGCGGTTGACCACGGCGGCCAGGGTGAGGCCCTGGACGACGAGGGTGAAGACGACGACTGCGGTGGTTGTCACCGCCGCCCACGCCTTCCTCACCCTCCGCCGACTCGACCCAAAAGTCCAAGCACCGGCCTGATCCTCTACCAGGTCCTCGACCAGCTCCAGGACCTGCTGAGCTGCTGGACCGGTGTCTGCCACACCTGCCAACGTCCGCTTCCCACAAGAAGATCCACAAACCGCACCCGACAGCCCGCCCCGACCTAACGAAGTACTACTAGTGTTGATCACGTAAGGCTTGATGTCGGCGAACTCGCTACACAGCAAAGTGATTGACGGGGGAGAAGTGAATGGCAGCGGGAGACATGCCAGTGGGTCGGGCCTGGTTCGGTGCGGCGGCGCTGGCCTCGGGGGCGTTCCCGGTTGTGTTCGCCGTGGCGACGTGGGTTGCGGACTGGGACGCGAACCATCCGGTGTCCGCCGCCGGTGACGGCTCGCCCGGCGGGGGGAACATGGGGGTCGCGCTCGCCGTGCCGTTCTTCGCCCTTGCCGCAGTCGTCTGCCTGGTCTTCCCGCTGCTGTGGGGGATCACGGTGATGCGCACGCGGAAGGGGCGGTCGGCGCGGGAGCTGCTGACGGCCTCCGCGATCGTGCAAGGGCTCACCCTGCTGCTGGCCCTGCCGGTCGCGGCGAGCCTGCCGTACGGCTGGGCCGGTGTCACGGCCCTCATCGCCGCGGAGCTGATCGCCCTCCGCATCGCCCTGCAACCGCTCTGGTCGCGACACCGGGCTGCGACCGCCTAGCGCAGAGCCTCTCCTGCGCAGGAAGTCGGCCGGTCCGACTTCCTGCGCAGCACCACCTGTCGCCTGCTACTGGACCCGGCCGGCCAGCGTCTCGATCGGGCCCAGGTTCGGATTGGGCTCACGGGTGAGGTTCGCCAACTCCTCGGGCGGTTCGCTCCCGTCCCTGACGATCGTCACGTAGTCCTTGGCGTCCCGCAGGCTCATCCGGAGGGCCTGCTTGCGCAGGTGCTGCATGGCGGCGGCGGTGCCGACGGAGTCCGCGAGCCGGAGGACGTCCGCGGCGAGGGGGTCGGGCGCCCGGATGCCCTTGGTCTGCCGGAGGTAGTCCTCTTCCCATTCGTCGGTCCAGTGGACGCCGGGTACGACGTGGATGCTCCCGTCCTCCCGGTCGACCAGGTAGGGGCCGCCCAGGAGGGTCCCGCGCAGAGCCGGGTCGCGGGCGCCCTCCTCCGAGGTCCAGTAGACGAGCCACCCGACCGACCGCTCCTCGACGGCGTAGACGGCCAGCTTCGGAATCAGCCTCGCCCAGGCCCAGTTCGGGCGCTCCCGCTCCAGGTAGGACTCGACCAGCTCGACCGCTCGTTCACGGGAAATCACGCCTCCCATCCTTCACCCCGGGTCAACCGGATTCCGCGCCTGACGACGCTCAGGCCGGAGGCGGCGCGTGAGACGGCCTACGAAGGCGACGACGCGGCCGAGTGCCCGTCGTAGAGCTTCATCGCCTGCAGGCCATGAGCCAGCGATCCGCCGGCACGCACCGCTCCGGCGACGAAGATGACCTCCGCGAGTTCCTCGGGGGTGACGCCGTGTCGGCGGGCCTGGGCGGTGTGCACGTCGAGGCAGTACGAGCACTGGGTGGTCAGCGCCACGGCGATCGCCACGAGCTCACGGTACTTGCGCGGCACAGAGCCGTTTCCGCGGTCGACGACCTCCTGGAAGGTCTGCCAGGCGGCGAACTCCTCGGGAGCGAGCCGGCCGACCTGCCGGGCGCGTTGCAGATCGGCCGGCTCGGCGTAGCCGTGGCTGTGCTGGTGCATGCGAGTGCCTCCGTCGGTGAGCAGGGGATCGGCCAACGATCCGGTCGATCGCGCCGGGACCAGCTCACCAGCGCACCCGAGGGGCCGTCCAAGACCGTTTCGATACTCCTCGGACCGTCTCGATATCGTGCACGGCATGGATCTTCGCCGCCTGCGGTACTTCGTCGCCGTGGCCGAGGAGTTGCACTTCGGTCGCGCGGCCGCGCGGCTGCACATGTCGCAGCCACCGCTCAGCCAGCGCATACGCGAGCTGGAGAACGAACTCGGCTGTCGGCTGTTCCAGCGGTCCGCGCAGGGCGTCCGGCTCACTGAGGCCGGCTCGGTCCTGCTGGACGAGGCACGGGAGTTGCTCGACGCGGCAGAGCGGGCGCGGGAACGGGTACGGGAAACGGGCCGGCGGCGCACCATCGTGGTGGGCACCGTTGCCGGAGCCGGTCTCGAATTCGGCCCCCGCGCAGCCGCAGCCTTTCGCCGTACCCATCCCGACGCGCAAGTACGGCTGTGCGAGGCGGACATCAGCGACCCGACGGCGGGGCTGCGGTCCGGTCGGGTCGACGTCGCGCTGACGCGGCTCCCGTTCGACACCGCGGGCCTCACGGTCCGGCTGCTGGAGACCGAGCCGCTGGTCGCCGTGGTTCCGGCGGACGACCCCGTGGCGCGGCGGCCCCACCTGCGGGTCGGCGACCTGCTGGGTCGACCGTGGATCCGCCTGCCCGAGGACGCCGACGCGGCCTGGCGGCGGTACTGGCTCGGCGAGGCCGACAGCGGCGAGGCGGTGGAGCGGTCTGCGGGCACCGGCTCTGGGCCGGTGGTCCGCACGGTGTCGGAGTGCCTGCATGCCATCGTGTGGCAGGGTGCCGTCGGCATCCTTCCCGCCGGTGCGACCCACCGCCACCGAACCGAGGGCATCGCCTTCGTCCCGCTGACCGACTACCCGCCGAGCCGAGTCGTGCTCGCCTGGCCGTCAGAGGCCCCCGACCCTGCGGTCCTCGCCTTCGTCGAGGCGGTCGGTGCGAGGACCGTTCCGGACACGGACGGAGCGCCAGGTACCGCCTACGACCTCTTCAACCGGCCGCCGGACCTGCTGAACATCCCCTGACCGGACCGCTTACACGATCACCTGGACTTTGAGAGGGCATCTCGCGTGAGTAGTTTGTCCTTGATGCCCCAGTACGTACCTCGCCGGGTTGGTGTGGTCTCGTCCGTCTTCGAGCAGTGCCCGCACCGCATGGCGCCGACTCCCCGGCAGATCGGTATCGCAGCGCAGGCCACCGTGCTGCCTGTCATTGAGATCAACCGGCATCCGACAGGGCAGTAGCGCTCAACGGCCCAGCCGGTGCCGAACGTAATCCGGCTGGGCCGCACCGACCTCGATGCGGTTCTCGTCAAGGCCGTTGACGATCCGCAGACAGTCCCCGGCGAAGACGAACTCCACCGCCACCGTTCCGGCTGCCAGGTCATGCTCTGCCGGCCGCCACTCGAGCAGCGCGACCTCGCACAGCTCCTGGCCGACGAACGGCTCCAGGCGTTCATCACTGCGAGACCACTGGGGTGTGAGCTCGAACCACTCCCAACCGGTGATCGTTGCCGCGGTGTCGCTCGTGTCCCAGCCGATCGAGAGGAGGTCGAGCTGCGAGTGACAAACCTCCACCTGCACGCCGTCGAAGTCCAGCACCACCGGGCAGTCGGCGAACCAGTCCCCGTCCTCGACGAAGCGCACCAGGGCGAACCCCGTCAGCTGCCTACCGGCGAGCGCCGCCAGACGTGATCCGTGCGCCTGCCGAACCACCTCGACCCCGACCAGGAAGGACGGCTTGAAACCAGAGATCCCCATGTCCACAGCAGCGAGTCTCCCGGGCTTCAGCCCGACCGGCCAGCGCATATTCGAAGCAGCAGGATCCTCAGCGCCACTTGACTCGGATTCCACAGAAGGCGACGAAGATGGTCCTCTGGGTACGGCCGATCTCCAGAATCGCTTGGCAGGTGGGGTGGGAGGCGGCCCTGGTGCGTCGGTAGTCTCCGCGGGTGTCGTTGACTCAGTACGTCTACTTTGCGATCTCCAGCGTGGGCACCACTGCCGACGAGATTACCCAGCTGCTTGGCGTGGAACCGGACACTCCTTTCTGTTTCCGCATCTCGTGGGGATGCGGATCGAGTGCATGGAGGTGCGGGACGGCCGTGTGGTGATCGAGGCATCGACGCCGGAGGCCGTTCCCGCGAGCGGCCGGGAAGGACGCCTCGCGGTCGACCCCCGCCGACTTCCTGCGCTGTCCGCGCCTCTCACTCACCGGGGGCGAAGGCCGCCTCCATCAGCTCCGTGAAGAGGCCGAACGGCTGGCCCCAGTCCGCGTTCAGGTGCTGGGCGACGATCGTTCCACCGTCCCGAGTCCCGTACAGGTACGACCAGTTGCCGTTGATGAAGCCGCCGTGGCCGTAGACCGTCACGCCGTTGGCCAGCGTCACCGCCGAGATGCCCAGGCCGTAGCTGTACCCGTCGAGCCACTTCCCGTCCGGGACGGGCGTCAGCGCCATCAGCTCCTCCATCTGCGCTGGCTTCAACAGCCGCCCGCCCAGCAGCGCGCTCAGGAAGGTGGTCAAGTCGCCCACCGTGGAGATGACTTCACCCACTCCGTAGCCGTACGACGGGTTCAGCTCAGTCAGGTCGTGCACCGCCGCGTCGGGCTCGGGCGACATCAGCCTGGTGTAGGCGCGGCAGTGCGGTCCGCGGAACCCGGTCTCGTCCCCCGGTGCGTACGTGTCGCTCAACTTCAGTACGCGGGCGATCCGGTACTCGATCGCCTCCGCGTACGACATTCCCGTCGCCCGCTCGATGATCAGCGCCGCGAGCACGAAGTTGGTGTTGCAGTAGCCGAAGTCCTCACCGGGCCGGAAGTCCGCCGGGTGGGACATCGCGAGGCGGACCAGCTCCTGCGGGGTGAACTTGTCGTAGCGGTGCTCAAGGACCTTCTCGCTGTGGAACCGTCCGAGCAGGTCCTCGTCCAGCGTGTAAGTGAACAACCCGCTGGTGTGGTTGAGCAGTTGGCGGATCGTGATCGCCTCGCCGCCCTCGACCAGGCCGGACAGGTGCCGTTCCACCGTGTCGTCCAGCCCGAGCTTGTACTCCCCGGCCAGCTGGAGGATCACCGCCGAGGTGAACAGCTTGGTGATGCTGCCGACCCGGAACTGCTCCTCCGCCCGCCGTGCGACGCCGCTGCGCAGGTCCGCCACCCCGGCCGTGCCGAACCAGGCCTCTTTGCCCTCGCGCACCTCGGCGATCATGCCCGGGTAGCCCTGGCCGTCGCCGGTGCCGTTGCCGGCGACGGCGCCGTCGATGACGAGCTGGACGGCGGCGGCGCGGATCTGGTCGATGGCCATGTCGGTTTCCTCCGTTGAGCGTTGCCGCTCTCTTCGAGACACGAGAAAGGCTAAGTTGCGTTCACAATTTTGACAATTGCATGGACGCCGACGAGTGGACATTTCAGCAGCTCAGGGCTGCTGAATTGCTGCAATGAACATGATGGCAAGTGCAACATATCGCATCCACGTGTTGCAATGACCTGAATATGAACGCCACACTGTGACCCGGCCGCACACCCACCGCACCAGGAGGCAAACCCCCCATGCCCGGAGGCAGGCTCACCCAGCAGGATCGTCGGCAGATCGCCGCCGGACTCGCCGACGGGCTCTCGTACACCGAGATCGCCAAGCGCCTCGAACGCCCGACCTCCACCATCACCCGCGAGGTGATGCGCAACGGCGGCCCCAACGACTACCGCCCCGACCAGGCGCACCGCGCCACCGAGCGCCGCGCCAAGCGCCGTCGCCCGACCGCCCAGTCACCCGCCGCCTCGCCGGCGCAGCCCGACCCGTACGGTCGCGACCCCGAGGCCGTCCAGGCCTTCGAGACGCACCTGACCGACCTCTTCGAGGGCACCGGCTTCCCGCGCATGACGGCCAGCGTCCTGGCCTGCCTCCACACCACCGACAGTGGCAGCCTCACCGCCGCCGAACTCACCGAGCGGCTCAAGGTCAGCCCGGCGTCCGTCTCGAAGGCCGTCGGCTACCTGGAGGCCCAGGAACTGGTCCGCCGTCGGCGCGACCCGGGCGCCCGGCGCGACCGGTACGTCATCGACGAGGACGTCTGGTTCCGCGCGATGATCGCCAGCGCCCGGATGAACGCGCCCCTTGCCGAAGCCGTCCACAAGGGCTCCGGCATCCTCGGCCCCACCACCCCGGCGGGAGAGCGGCTGGAGGACATGGGCCAGTTCCTGGAACACATGGGGCGCGACCTGATGCGGGCGGCCGAGCACTGGCGGGAGGTCTTCTCGGCGCGGGAGGCGTGACGAGGACCGGGGCAAGGGCCGGGGCGGAACCGGACAGCGAGACGCGGGAGGTGGAGATCACCTCCACCGCCGAGCCACTGCGGCGCCTGGCCGCGTGCGGGGTTGCTCCGAGGTTCGGCGGGCCTCCCAAGAGCAAAACGGGTTGTCGGGGGTTGGCTCGGTGACAGGATCGGTGCGGTGAACGATCCATCCCTCACCGAACGTCACGCCCAGGTCGTCCAGGCGGTCCGGCTCGCCGAACTGCACGGTCGGGATCGTGCAGGCAGCGCGGCGCAGCACCTCGAAGTCCTCCGCCCGCTGCTGGGCAGGGCCAGCCAGCACACGGTGAACCAGACCATGCCTGCGGCCGCGATCGCCCAGGCGGAGGGTGGAGGCGGTGGCAACGTGCAGCGCGTGCGCAGGCCACACCGCGCACCCCGGCGGAGCTCTCGGCAACGGGCAGAGCGTGCCCTACCGGGCATCCAGCCCTACTGGGGAGCCGGCCACCGGCGTGGCAACCGCCGGCCCGAAACGTCGGGGACTATGCAGGACCCATGTCCTTCCGGCATCCCGCCGAACGCGCCGATGGTAGCCATGGCCGTTTCGAGCGCATGGCCGAGCGTGCCTCGAACTTCACCAGCTCGCCCGCGTTCTTCCTGCTGTGTCTGCTCCTGGTGGCCGCCTTCATCGCCGTCCACGCAGTCGGCCTTTCCCTGAGCCGCCAGTTACTGATCGGCGACCTGATGACCGCCGTCACTCTGCTGCTGCTCGCGCTGCTGAAGAACGCCGAACGCCGTGCCGAACACGCCATCCAGCGCAAACTCGACGCGATCGCTGCCGCTCTGCTGGAACAACGCAGCGGACACACCGACAAAGCGGTCGAGTCCCTGGAGGAAGCGATCCGACTCGAGGACGAAACCTGAACCACACGCTGGGGCGTCCCCGGCGGTCTCGCTCGGATGCCGAGCGGAACCACTCCCCGTCCACGGGGTATGTCCTCGAGCGGCGGTCCGTCGCTCATTCCCACACATCGGGCCCGCCGCCCCGCCATTCGACGACCTCGGGATCCTCGATCAGCGCCGCGTCCAGACCGGCGCGCCGCATGAACTCGGTGACATCGGCCGCGCTGTAGGCGTTGCCCACCGGCATCCCGTCCACGTCCACGCGCCGGGTCGCCTCGCCCGAACCGTCGTCGCTCACCGGCCGGACGATCACGTGCGTCCCGCGCCCGGCCCGCGTCTCCGGAGCACCCATGCACGCAACCTCAGTGGCCAAGGGCGTTGGCGAGCTGCTTCTTGTTCATCTTCGAACGCCCGTGGATGTTGCGCTGCTTGGCTTCGTTGTACAGCTGCTCCTTGGTGGGGCCTTCGGAGCCGGAGTGCGAACGCTGTCCGCCACGCCGCGAGGAGGACATGTCGTGGGTCGAGGAACGGCTGGCCGTCTTCGACTCGCCGTGCCGGGCCCGTTCCTTGTTCACGGTCCGGGCCGCGATCTCCTTGGCCCGCTTCTCACTCTCGCCACGGTCCAGGGCGCTCTCCTTGACGTGCTCGTACTGACGTTCACGCTTCTTGCTCGAACCGGCAGGCATGACGCCTCCTCCTGGGGTGATGCGCTACGGCGTCTACCCAGAACGTAGTTCTCCACGCCCTCGCGCGCCTGGCCAGGGAGCCGGCCGGCCCTCGCCGTCGCCGTCGCGTAGATCCGACTCGGCGGGTATCGGAACCCGAAGCCGGGCCTCGTGGCATGGCGGCACCGCGGTTCTGTCTCCTGCCGGGGTGACACCGCTCGACAAGGCCCAACCGGTGCCGACCCAGCTCAGCTGATTCCCCCTTCACATCGGCCCGCCCGTTCCGGAACCCCCGGTACAGGCGGGCCGCTTTCTTTTTCCTTGGGCCTCACGTGTTCATCGACTCCCGCGCAATGGCGCGGGCAGTAGGACTTCCGGTACGACCTGTATTGGGACCGGTCCTCTTCCGCGCCCAGCCGCTTGTCCTGCGCGCTGTCCCGCTGCCGTGATCGCCGGAAGTCATGTCCCGGGTCGTGCCGCCCGGCGTTTGCCCGTGCGTAGCGCGATCCAGGGCAGCACGAGCCAGCAGATGGCGAACCAGAGCATCACGGCTCCCGCGACCACCCAGGCGGCGGGTGAGTGGGTGGCGACGTGGAGGAGCAGTACGAGGGCGGCGCCGACGGTGATGCCGAGCAGGACGAGGCCCAGGACGATCATTTTGGCGCCGGCGCGGACCAGTTCGGGCATCATCTGGTGGCCGGCGAGGAAGCGGTGGAAGGCGACCGGAGCGATCAGCGTGCCGGTGGCGACCGCCCCCAGGACCACGGTGACGTCGTACAGAGTACGGTCGGCCGGGCTGATCTGGGTGAACCGCGGGGTGAACACCACGCTGATGAGGAATCCGAAGAGGATCTGCGCGCCGGTCTGGGCGACCCGGACCTCCTGCAGCATCTCCGTCCACTTGCGGTCCGCCTTCTCCTCCGACTCCTCGCTCTCGCCCACCATCACATGGTTCTCCATCGGCTTGACCGCGCGGGGGCAACCACGCATTGCGGCCGGCACGCGTCCTTCGATCGGCCCACAGCTCTGCCGATCCCACCGAAATCGCCTGCTACATCTGCTTCTGCCTGGCCGGAACCGCACTCGAGGAAATGGTCCGGGTCGCGGGACACGGTGGATGGCTGAGGAATGCTTCCTGACCGCGAAGAACGAGACCGGACTTGACCACTATCAGGTTCGCGACTACACCGCCTGGTACCGGCACATCACCCTCTCCATGGCAGCCCTCGCCTCTCGCCACCCTGCGAGCAAAGGTAAAAAAAGGGGATGAGGACACCCGAACAAATGACGCCCTCATACCCATCACCATGAACGAGGCAAGGCGACTATTCAACCGCGTCTCCTCTCCCGTACGCCATGCAGTCCGGCATGCGCTCACCTGGTCCCTATGGCGCAGGAAGACCCAAGCTCGCGCACGGGCCAGTCATTTCAAGCGACGAGGACATCACGGAGTGTCGTTGCAGTTACTAGGTGTCGATCGGTTCGCTGTCCGTCAGCGGCTTCCCCAGTTGGACCAGGGCTCCGTTGGGACGCTGGGGCTGTCCGGTGCGCCGGTCCACGGGGATCGGCAGCGGGGCCAGGGGGTGCCGGCGGAGGTGCCAGGTCTGGTAGGCGATCAGGACCAGGAGCAGGGCGCTCAGCGCCGCGGTGCCGCCCGCCGTGCCCCAGCCCAGGCCGCCCTGGGCCGCGGGCTTGGTCAGCGCGTCGCCGCCGGCCGCGCCCAGGGGGCGAGTGAGGACGAACGCCAGCCAGAACAGCACCGTCTGATTGATCGACGTCAGGTAGTACGCGGCCACGATCAGCGCCATGGAGCCCACGATGACCAAAAAGGCGTTACGGAAGCCCAGACCGGTGTCGTCCGAGAGCCAGTCGCCACTCGAGGTGCCCAGGGTGTTGGAGACCAGGATCGCGATCCAGTACAGGATCTCGCCGGTGCGGCTGGAGATGTTCTCCACGTCGTACGTCTGCCCGGTGCGCCACCACACGAGGAAGACCAGCGCCAGCAGAGCGCTGAGGAGCATGGCGCCGGAGGCGTAGCCGATGCCGTCAGGGGCGCTGGCGTGGCCGAATCCGCGGTTGAGGAAATCGGATACCTCGGTGCCGACCATGCTCGTGCCCAGCACCACCGACCAGTACAGCGCCGGGTGGAACCGCTTCGCCCGCACCTGGGCCACGACGGCGACCAGGAAGAACGCGAGGAAGAGGAACGCGGTGGTGACGTAGCCGAGTTGGAGGCTGATGCCGAGCAGGTCTCCGGCGGACTCTCCGAGAGTCACGGCGACCGTCTTGAGCATCCAGAACAGCACCGTCACCTGCGGGAGCTTGCGTAGCACCACGGTCATGCCGTCCAGCGGTGCGTGTGCGCGAGTGTTCGAGGCCATCCCTGTCGTCCGTCCGTCGGCCACCAGCATCGGGCGCGCCATTGTGCAGGCGGCGCTGCGGGTCCGCCGGGCTGTTCGCGGCCGGTGGCGGCCGATCGCCACTCGAAGGAGCTGCTCGGTAGGCCTGAATGGACTGTCGGCTTCGGGGGCGCCCGTGCGGCGGGGAGTCGACGGACCGCCGAGCACGCAGGGCATGGCGTCCGGGTCGACGCCCCGATCGGCACTGATGACTCTGCGCGACCCATCGATTACCCAGCGCTATGATATTGATCATGTTCATTCTTGACCTGACCTACGTCGCGCCGCTCGATCGCATCGAAGCGGCCCACCCCGAGCACGTCGCCTGGCTCGACTCGAACTACGAATCCGGTGTCTTCATCGCATCGGGCCCCAAGGACCCCCGCGATGGCGCGGTCATCGTGGCGGTCGGTGTCGACCGGGCGCGGATCGAGGACATCGCCAAGAGCGACCCGTACTCGGTGGCGGGGCTGGCCGAGTACACCATCACGGACTTCCGTGCGATGAGGACGTCGCCGGCGCTGGAGGAGTACCGGCACCAACGGCCGGCGTAACAGGTCAACCGGTCACCGCTCCCGGCGGACGGCGAGCAGGGCCGCGTCGTCCGGCTGCTGACCTGCGCCGACGCCCGAAGCTCACCAGGTCGGGCTGGCAACCCCACCAGCGCCCCGGAGCGAAACTCCCCGGTGCAGGTCAGCGGGGGTGTCGAAACTCCCCGGTGCAGGTCAGCGGTCTGTGCCGGGGCGTGGGGCCGGGTCACGCACATCGCCACCTGGGCCGGAGTCGTCTACGCCGCTTTCGTCGTGGACGCCTTCTCCCGCCGCATCGTCGGCTGGTCGGCCGCGACCTCCAAGGAGACCCGGCTCGTCCTGGACGCGCTGGACATGGCGCTGTGGCAGCGCGACCGCGACGGATTCCCTCACCAGCAAGGCGAGTTGATACATCACTCGGAGGCCGGGTCAAGCCCGCGCGTCTACCCCCTCCGTGCCAACCGACCCAGCCGCCTACGGCGTTTCCGCCGGCCGGCGGTTCACCGGCCGCCACGGGTCCAGCGTGTCGCGCGCCGTCGTGGCGGCCGGTGCGGCCGGTGTCAGTCGTCCAGTGCGGCGAGCGCCGCCTGGTACTGCTCCGGATCCACCAACTCCCCGGTGACCAGCAGGAAGTCACCGATCGGGGTGGCCAGCAGGGTGCCGGCGCCGACGGTGCGGGTCCGGGAGAGCAGGTCCGGGCCGGGCTGTTCGGGGCGGCGCAGCAGCAGACCGTGCACCGGCTGCCCGGCGGCCAGCGCGGCGGCCACCTCGGGCGACGTCCCGGCCCATGCCGGACCGTCCGTCCCCTCGGCCGGGGCGTCCGGTGCCCCGGCCGCGGCCCGGCGGTCCGTTTCGCGGGCCGCCGGGCCGGCCAGGGCGGCCGTCAACTCGTCGGGCACCCCGGTGCGCAGGGACGGCACGGTGCGGACGCTCTCGCACAGCTCCAGCAGTTCGGGGGCCAGGTGGTAGTGCTCGGCGGCGGCCACGAGTGCGGCGACCGGCGCCTCGGCCGAGGCCAGCACGACGGCGAGGTCGAGCCGGTCCTTGGCGGTGAACGGGCGCTGGAAGCGCTCCTCGGCGAGCGCGAGGACGTCGGCCAGCAAACGGTCCTCGGGCGGGGTGGCGCGCATCGGCACCAGGCCTGGCTCCCCCGGGTAGGCGAAGGTACTGATCTCGATCTTCGGTTCGGGGTCGAGCATCGGATCCTCGGCCGGCCAGCGCAGGGTCACCAGCAGGTGTCGGGTGCCGCCGTCGTCGAGCAGCGACACGTCCAGCTCGTCCACCGGCCAGTCCCGGAGGACCAACCGGGCGGCGTCCCAGAGCGCGGCCTCGTCCGGGACGACCACGTCGAGGTCGCCGAGCGGCCGCAGCACCCCGGCGGGGTAACGGGCGGCCAGCGAGGGGCCCTTGAGGACCCGCGCGCCCCGAACGGTGTCCAGGTCGGCCGTGATCCGCTCGTAGAGTGCCGCCCGGTCGCGCATCCGGCGCAGTTCGTCGCGCGAGCCCGGCCCCATGGCGGAGCCCGCCAGCTCGGCCACCGAGAGCACCAGTGGCGGCAGGTGCCCGCGCACGGCTCGCGCGTTGCGCAGCAGGACGATCGGCGGCCAGTGGTCCTCGACGTCGAGCAGCTCGTGCAGCAGGGCGAGGTCGATGGGCAGCGGTGCCATCGGGGCGGTCCTCTCGGTAGGTTTTCCGACGTTTCGTCACGCCCGGTGCGGCGACGAGGACGTCACAGGCCGGCCACGTGCTCGGCCCGCAGGGCGGGGGTGACCGGGCGAGCGACGGCGTCGCCGGGGCGGGCCGTGGTCGTCCCGGCGCGTGCGGCGCGGTCGGTTGATGACGGCGCCTGGGCGGGCGCGGTGGTCGGCGGGGCGGCGGCCGGGGTGCGCGGGGCGGGGGCGGTGCCGCGGTCCGTGCCGAGCGTGGCGTAGCGCGCCAGGAAGCCGAGCGCGATGGTGAGGTCGCGGACCGGTTTGACCAGCAGGAAGGTGAGCCGGTGGGCGAACAGCGCGCCGTGCAGCGCCCGGTGGTGGGCCGCGCTGCTCAACACCACGGGCAGCGCGGCCGCGGTCGCGAGCCACGGGTTCAGCACGGCGCCGGCGGCCAGCGCCGCCAGGACCGCGAACCAGGCGACCAGGGTCCGCCACGGCCGCCAGCGGCAGTGGGCCCAGAACTCGGCGCCGTGGCGGCGGGCGCACTGCGCCATGCCCCGTCCGGACTGGAGCGACTTGCGGAACAGCGCGCGGAAGCCCAGCTGGTCGTGGTGGTCGACGGCGAGGTCCGCGCGGAACTGCACCAGCCAGCCGCGCCGGGTGGCGCGCAGCTGGAAGTCCACGTCCTCGAAGGCGCTCCTGGCGAACATCTCCTCGGTCAGGCCGAGTTCGCGTGCCGCGGCGACGTTGACGATGGTGTTCCCGCCGGCGCACAGGGCCCGCGGACTGGTGGTGGCCGCCTGCGGGGCGGCCGCGGCGAGCGCCAGCTTGCGCGAGTCCCGGGTCTCCATCGCGCGGATCAGCGAGCCCACTCCGGGACCCAGGACGGGGTAGCGCGGCCCGTACACCAGGGCGGTCCGCTCGGCCTCGGCGCAGGCCGCTAGCGCGGCCTGGGTCCAGCCGGGCAGCGGCACGCAGTCGTCGTCCAGGAAGGCGATGAAGCCGCGCGCACGGTGCTGGTCGACCAGGAACTGCCTGGCCTCCCCGATCCGCATGGCGCGCGGGGTGCAGACCGCCTGGACGCCCCACGCCGCCTGGAGGTCGGCGACCGCCCGGGTCGCGGCGGGCGAGGGCGCGCCGGTGTGGAACAGCACGATCCGCGCCGGGTCCTCGCCGTCGGCGCACAGGGCCCGCAGGACCGGCTCCAGCGTGTCGGGCAGGGTGTGGGTGACGACCGCGACGAGCAGGTCAGGTCCGGAAGTCAGCGGCATGACGCAATCCTCAGCAGGAGACGATCGATGACCTTCGCGACGGTGTGCCGCGCGGCGGCCCGCGCTGTCGCGGCGCTGAGCCTGGCCAGTCGGCCCTCGTCGAGCAGCAGCGAGCAGACGTCGGCCACGAAGCGGTCCCGGACCTCGCCCGAGGTGATGTCGCCCTCCACCAGGACACCGGTGGCGTCCGGGACGACCCGCTCGCGCAGCGCCGCCACGGCGGACAGCACGGGCACCGTGCCCAGTGCGCAGGATTCCAGCGCACTGATGCAGCACATCTCCTCGTAGCCGGTCGGGTAGAGCATCAGCTCCGACTCGCGGACCGCCCTCGCGTAGCTCAGCCGGTCGACGGCGCCGAGGTGGCGCACGCCCTCGGGCGGCGAGGCGAGCCGCGGCACCTCGCCGGCGGTGAGCGCGCGGGCCTCCTCGGCGGGGTAGCCCCACAGCTCGTAGCCGCCGAGGACGACCAGCTCGGCCTGCGGGACCCGTTCGCGGATCCGGGGCCACAGCGCCAGCAGGTGGGCAAGCCCGCGGTAGGGCGCGGCCATGTGCACGCACTGGTAGCGGCGGCGGGCCACCGTGCCGGGATCGGGCAGGGCGTGGCCGAGATTGTCCACGTGGAAGCCGTGGCGCGGGCGCAGGGCCGGGGAGTAGCGCTCCCAGGCCGCCAGGGAGCCGACCAGGGCGAGGTCGCAGCGGCCGGAGGCGGCCAGTTCCGCGAGGCCGGGGGTGACCCGGTCACCGGTGAACAGCACGCCCAGCGGGCCGGGCGGGAGGTCGGACAGCGGGGCGGCGTCCCGGAAGGCGACGACGACGTCCGCCCCGGCCGGGCCGGGGTAACCCGCCAGCGCCTGCCAGCCGGGCTCGGTCGGGCCGGGCGGCGCTTCGGCGCCCAGGTACACCCGCACGTCGACGCCGCGCTGCAGCAGCTCGCGCCGCCACAGCACCAGGGTGGCCTCGTTGCCGCCCAGCCCGCGCCCGTCGAGGTCGCCCGGGTCGAACCACGGACTGCGCGGGGCGATCACGTCTATCCGCATGACGCCGCTCCCTGCCGGACGTCCCCGGCGGAGGCCTCGAGTGCCTGCCGGGAGGCGTAGGAGAGGAAGACGTCGAGGGCGTCCAGCGCCGGCAGCCGCACCCGGCGGGTGCGGTAGGCGGCGACCGCCTGGTCGACGGTCAGGCCCTGGCGGACCAGGAGCGCCAGGGCGACCACGCCGGTGCGGTCCAGGCCCAGGGTGCAGTGCAGGATCAGCTGGCGGCCGGGGGCCAGGTCGCGGATCTCCTCCACCAGCTCCCCGAGCAGGCCGGCCGGGTCGGCGGACTCCCAGTAGGTGAACGGGCGGTGGTGGACCCGGACGATCTTGCGGGTCGAACGGTCGTACACCTTGGGCACGGTGCGGGACAAGCAGACGACTTCGGTCGGCCGGTCCGGCAGGTCCCAGGCGTCGGCCCGGACACCGGCGGCGAAGATGCCGGGCAGCACGCGCCAGGCCCGGTCGGCGTCGCCGGAGGTGTCCGCCGGCCAGACGGGCGCGGTGCGGCCGGTCTGGTCAGTCAACGTACTCGGCCTTCGCGTCCGTGCCGGCGAGTTCGACGCCCAGGGAGGCGGCCGCCACCACGGCCGCCGTCTCGGCCTGCGCGGTGCCGTGCTCGCCCCACTGCAGCAGGCCGGGCGCGCGGTCCAACGAGGTCATCAGACGGCGATAGGTCCGGCCGGTGGACTCGTCGGGCGCCCGCTCCAGGAACTCTTCCAGCAGGCCTGCGAGCCGGACCTGGGCATAGGGTTCCTCACCCGGATCCTCGACCCGCACGTACCCGAGGTAGGCGGTGCGGCCGATGGCGACCTGGCTCTCCTCCAGCGACTCGCGCGCCAGGATGGTGTGGTAGTCCTCCTCGCCCGGTTCGGGCTTGCCGCCCGGCAGGTTGAAGCGGCCGAGGTCGTCCTGCAGCAGGACGCGGCCCTCTCCGTCGAAGAGGTAGCCGTAGACCTGCCGGACCGGAAGGCCCTGCGGCACCGGTGCCGCGTACCAGCGCATCATCGTGTTCCCACCCTTTCGTGTGCCTGGACCAGTGCGGCGATGCGGTCGGCGACCGTCTCCGCGCTCAGGCTCGCCGTATCGATGAAGATGTAGCCCGACTGCCGGGCCAGCTGCGTGAGTTCGCTCTCCAGCTCCCTCTCGAACCGGTCCGCGGCGGCGGCGAAGCGTCGCTCGTCGCGCTCGTTGGGGGTCCCGAAGCGCCGGTAGCGGCGGCGTCGTTCGTCCAGCGGGCAGTCGAGCCAGACCCAGAGGTCGACGTGGCCGGCCACCCGGGTGCCGAGCCGGTCGGCGACGGCGGCCAGCAACCGGCGTCCGCTCGCTCGGTCGTAGGCCAGCACCCGGTGGATGTAGCTCTGCTGGACGATGACCTCGCCCGGGCCGGCCCGGCGGGCCAGGTGGACGTCGGCCAGGTAGGCGGCGTGGTACACCGCGCTGCGCAGCAGGGACGGCAACCTGCGGGCCTCGTAGACGCGCTCGACCGTCTTCTCCACCCAGCCGCCGGACAGGCAGCTGGTGGACTCCACCACCCGGGTGCCGGACGCCTCCAGGCGCTGCCTTACCAGCTCGCAGACGGTGCTCTTGCCGGCGAAGTCCAGGCCCTCCACGACGATGGTCGTCATGACCGCACCGCCGATCGGCGCGGCGTGCGGCGCGGCGCGGGGAGCCGGCCGGGACCGGGGTCGCCCGTGGCCGGCCGGGCGCACTCGCGGGCCCAGCGCACCACGTCCGCCACGATGCGGTCGGTGCCCGCCTGCGAGGTGTCGATGAACCAGACGTCGCGATGGCGCCGGCCGGCGGTGCGCAGCGCCCGGGTGAAGGCCTCCTGGAACTCCTCCCCGGAGACCGAGCGGTGGTCGATCACGTTCGCCTCCTTGCGGCGTTCCAGTCGGCCGCGCCGGATCTCCAGCGGGGCGTGCAGATAGAGGGCCAGGTCGAAACCGGTGAACAGGTGCGGGAACCGCAGGGCCAGCCGGGCCGCGGCCCAGGGCCCGTTGGCGATGCCGTAGGCCAAGGAACGGTCCACGTAGGACTCCTGGATCAGGATGCCGCTGCGCTCCCAGGCCGCTGCGCCGCGCAGCGGGCGGTCGAGCGCACAGGCCACCAGGTAGGCGGCGTTCAGCAGCGCACTGGTGGGGTGCTGCGGGGCACTGATCCCACGCCGTTCCAGCAGGGCGGCCACCGGGTTGCGCGGTGCCAGCACTCCGCGGTGGTGGACGACGGCGGCGCCTTCGGCCCGCAGGGCCTCGGCCAGTTGCTTGGCCAGCGTCGTCTTTCCGGTGAGGTCGAGGCCGTCGATGAGGATCCGCATGAGGTGACTCTCCTGATCGGGTTCCTGCGGGAACGGCTGGAACCGGCGGGCACGGTGGCGGCCGGGGGCGGGTCGGGCGGGGCGACTGCGGTCGGGCGGGCGCGGTCAGGCGCTCGGGAGCGCGCGCCACCAGTAGCTGTGGTGGTCGCGCCAGCCCTCGTGGCGCAGGCCTGCCAGGACGGCGGCGGCGTGTCCGCCGTCGGCGGGCGCCGGGTGCGGGTGGACCACGTGGCCCAGCAGCGGCAGTCGCACCGCGGCCGCGTGATGGCGGGCGGCGGCGACCAGCGCCGCGCGGGCCGCGCGGGCCTGCGGTCCCGGTACGACCAGGACGTCCACCAGTTCCAGGTGTCCGGCCCCGGTCAGCTCGTCCTCGAAGGGCACCAGCGTCACGTGCCCCAGCAGTGGTTCGCCGGTCGTCATGGCTTGGTCGGACTCGACCGCCACGAAGCTCACCCGGTCGGGGTCGTCGGTGACCGCGCCGGCCTGTTCGAGCGCGACCGCGGAGTCGGGCACCGCACCGAGGTCGCGGGCGCCGCCCTCGATCGCCTCGGCCAGCCAGCGGCGGACCTGGCCGGTGTCCGCGGCCACCGCACGGCGGACCGTGTAGCCGGCGGTGTCGCGGATGCCACCCGGGTCGGTGTCGGCCCGGGTGGCTTCGCCGGTGTCGCAGGGCAGTCGCAGGTAGGTCTGGCGCGGCAGCCACGGCGCCGGCAGCACGCCGGGGGCGGCGACCCGCACCACCAGCGCCCGGGCGGCGGGGTGCTCCGCGCACAGCTGCCGGGTGAGTTCGCCGAGCGCGGGAGCGGTCAGCAGCGCGGGATCGGCGTACTCGACCAGGCAGCTGACCTCGCCGGTCACCGGATCGGTACTGAGGCCGGCCACGTAGCGACCGGCCGGGTGCTCGGCGAGCAGACCGGCGTCCTGCGCCAGCTCCAGGTAGGCCTTGCTCGGCGCACCGTCGACGGTGTCGCTCATGTCGCCTCCGGCCTGACCACCCAGATGAGCCGGGCGCCCAGCTCGGCGGCGGCCCGGCGGACCGCGCCGGCGTCCACCGCGTCCAGTTCCGCGACGGCTTGGTCCAGGCTCCACGGGCGGGTGCCCCACAGAGTGCCCGTCGCCAGCCTGGGGCTGAAGTGCTGGGGCTGCTCGCTGTCCAGGACGAGCTCCATGACGGCCTGGCGGCGGGCGGCGGCGAGGTCGTCCGGCGCCGGGCCGTCGGTGCCGAGCAGGTCGAGCAGCTCCCGGACGACGTCCAGCGCCCGGGCCGCGTTGCCCGACTCGAGCCCGAGCAGCACCCGCCACGCCCCGGTGTCGGTATAACCGCGCGACCAGGCGTAGAAGTTGTAGACCAGTCCCTCGTCGTCGCGCAGCCGCTGGAAGAGCAGCGACGAGGCGCTCGACCCCAGCAGCTGGGCCAGGACGGTGTAGGCCGGCCCCGCGGGATCGCCCAGCGCCGGTGCCCTGCCGCCGATGCAGATCCAGCAGAACGCGTCCTGCGGGACGCGCAGCGGCCCGGTGTCACCGGTCAGCCGCTCCAAGGGCAGCGCCGCCGCGACGGAGGGCTGCCCGTGGTCCGGGTCGGCGGGCGCGAGGGCGAAGGCGGAAGCGTCGGCGGCTTTGCGAAAGGCGTCGCCGTCCAGCCCGCCGATGCCGAGCAGGGCGGACCTGCGGCGCGCGAACAGCTCGTCGTGGACCGCCAGCAGGTCGGCCGCGGTGGTCCGTTCGATGTCGTGGACGGTGCCGCCGACCGGCCGTCCCAGTGGATGCGACGCGAACAGGCGCGCCAGGAAGGCGTCCTGGACCACGTCGCTGGGATCGGCCGCGGCGGCGGACAACTCCTGGAAGACCACCCGGCGTTCCGCGTCGAGGAGGGCGTCGTCGAAGGCGGGGCGGATCAGGGCCTCGCCCATGAGCGCCAGGACGGCCGGCGCGTCCTCGTTGAGGACCTGCGCCTGGAACACCATGGAGTCGAGCCCCGTCTGGGCGTTCACCAAGCCGCCGAGGTGCTCGACGCGCCGGGTGAGCGAAGGGCCGCCGGCCACCGGTGCGGTCATCAGCAGGTGCTCCAGGAGGTGGGCCGCGCCACTGAGTCCGGCCGGGTCGTCCCTGGAGCCGAAGTCCACCGAGAAGGTCAGGGTGGTGATCCGGTCCTGCGGCCTGACCGCGGCGATGGCAGTGGTCGTCGGCGAGAGCCGGTGCACCTCGTGCTGGGTCATGTTGGTTCTCCTGCTTCGACTCTCGGCCGCGGCGTGGGCGGCCCGGGAGGGGCCGGGAAGCCCGAGGGCTTCCCGGCCGTCCGGCTCAGCGACCGGTCTTGATCTTGTCCAGGCGCGGGCGGAGGCCGACCTTGTGGTTGCGGGACATGCGGAACACCTCCTCTCGGGTCTCGGGCCCGTCGGCCGCCGGCGGACCGGCGGCCGGAACGTGCGGGGCTGACGCGGGTGACGCGCACAGGGAGGCGCCACCCGTGGACCTCCCCCTGGGCCGAGGCGCCGCGGAGGAGGGGCAACGGGGATCGGCGGGACGCGGTGGCCACTCGCCACTCGCGCAGGGCCGCCGGGCGGAGTGCTTTCCGCCGGGGCGATCTACGCCGCCGCCTTCATGACTGAAGTCTGCTCGGGTCAGTCATGCTTGTCAATAAGATATAGTCATAGCCGTCATAGGTCTGCGGCGCGGCCTCCCGGAGCACGCGGCCGTGCGGGCGAACGCCGCCGCCCGGGCCCCTGGACAGGGGACCCGGGCGGGGTGGCGGGGCGGCGGAGCGCCGCAGGCGGTCAGGCGGTCAGGCGGTCAGGCGGTCAGGCAGAGCGGGACGCCCCCAGGCCGTTGCCCTGAACGCCGAAGAAGCTCCGGTGGCCGAGCAGCTGCATGCCCTGGCGGTAGGCCCAGAGCGCGCGCTCGGTGTCCCCGGACGAGGCCAGCACCTCGGCGAGCTCCGCCCACGCGAAGGTGGCCTGACGGCTCGCGTCGGACGCCTCCAGGTGCAGCGCGGCCCGCTCGTAGACCTCCCGGGCCTCGTCCGTCCGGCCGGTCTGCAGCAGCGCCGCCGCCAGCACCACCAGCAGCCGCGCGGTCTGCAGCCGGTGGCCGGGGCCGAGTTGGTCGAGCCCGCGGCGGGCGTGCTCGACCGCCGATTCGGATTCCCCCAGCAGCAGCGCCGCCCGGGCCAGACCCGACTCGCAGTACGCGCGGTCCACCGCGCTGCCGCCGATCGAGTCCAGCGACAAGAGGACCTCCTCCAGCGTGGACTTGGCCAGCCGGGGCCGGACCTGGTCCCCCTGGAGCAGCACCGAGGCGTGTGCGATCCGCAGCCGGGCGACGCTCCGGTCGTTGTCCCCCTCGGCGTATATGGCCAGGGCGCGCTCGACCAGCATGCGGGCGTCGGCGACGCGCCCGGTGCGGTGCGCGACCAGCCCGGCGTTCCAGTAGGCCGCACCGAGCGCCTGCCGGTCCTCCACCGTGCGGGCGGTCTCCACCGCACTGGCGGCCAGGTTGCCGGCGCTGTACAGGTCGCCGCGCTCGCTGTAGAGCCCCACCAGGGTGGAGATCACCTCGATGCTCTCCCGGGACGGCGCCAGGTCGAGGTCGCGCAGCTCGGAGAGGGCGGACTCGGCCAGCTCGACCCCGCGCGTCAGGTCGCCCAGCTCCCGGTAGCAGCGGCAGAGCGCCACCACCACCAGCAGCGGGGCGACGACCGCGGCGGTCGGCTTGGCCCGGTGGAGGCGTTCGTAGTCGGCCGCGGCCTCCTCCAGCCGGCCCAGGTTCTCCAGCGCACGGGCCCGGCCCCACAGGGCCCGCGCCGCGAGCGACTCGTCCGCGCGCGCCTGGGCCTGCTCGTGGAGGACCGCGAAGGCGTCGTACGCCGCCTGGGCCTGCCCGGAGCGCAGCGAGAGCTCCGCGTACCGCAGTTCGAGCTCGACGTCGTCGTCCGACTCGGGCGTCTCGATCAGTTCGAACAGCACCTCCGGATCGCAGTCCAGCCGGGACGCCAGGGCCCGGAGGATCTCCTTCGACGGGCTCCGCTTGCCGGACTCGATCAGCGAGACGTAGCTGGCCGACAGTCCCTCGCCCGCGAGGTCTCCCTGGGAGAGCCCCTGGCGCTTGCGGAGGTCGCGGACGCGCCTGCCGAGTGCCTGCAGATCGGCCACTGCCATCACCCCTGTCCCTGTTCGGTTGCCGCCCCGCTCCCGCCTCCGGGACCCGGCCGAAGTCCGAGCGGGCCGTCGGGCGCCGATTGCTCGACTGCGACTAGCGATGACATCCCACTGCCTTTCATGACAAGGTCCCTTGACAGGCATGACTGGCCCCGACGACCATGCTAGCTGCTCCACTCCGCCGTGCGCTGGGGAGCAGATCGAAGAGAGACTCCCACGAAAGGCGCCACCCATGCGATCCGCCCTGACTTCCAAGCTGCTAGGGGTCGGCTTCGGCGTTCTCGCCCTCTCCGCCAGCGCCCTGCCGTTCGCGGCGTCGGCGACCAAGGCGCCGGCCGGACCCGAGAGCCACCAGGCGGCCCCGCTCGCACCGCCGGCGGACAAGCCCCCGGCCAACAAGCTGACGGACTTCCCCGCCTGCTGCTGAGCCGCCGGTCACGTCCGCAGGAAGCAGGAAGGTCCTCATGCCCGTCAGCACCACCCACCCGTCATCCCCCGCCGCCGCGGCGCCCGGGGGTGCGCGATGACCGCGGTGCAAGTCCGAGCACTGCGCCGGACGTTCTCCACCGGCAAGGCGGGCGCCGCCGAGCGGGTGGCCCTCGACGGCATCGACCTGGACATCGAAGCCGGGACGGTGCACGGCCTGCTCGGCCCCAACGGTGCCGGCAAGACCACGCTCTGCAAGGTCCTCTCGACGGTGCTGCTGCCCACCTCCGGGCAGGCCCTGGTCCTGGGCCGGGACCCGGCGGCCGACCCGCGCGGCGTGCGCCCGCTCGTCGGCATCGTCCTGGGCGGCGACCGCGGTCTCTACGGACGCCTGACCGCGCGTCAGAACATCCGCTACTGGGCCGCGCTGTACGGCATCCGGCGGGCCGAAGCGGCCGTGCGCACGGCCGAGCTGCTCGACCGCTTCGGCCTGGCCGACCATGCCGACGAGCCGGTCGAACGCTTCTCCCGGGGCATGAAGCAGCGCCTGCACCTGGCCCGGGGCCTGATCCACCGCCCCCCGGTCGTCCTGCTGGACGAGCCGACCACCGGGATGGACCCGGTCTCCGCCCGCGCCTTCCGCGACGTGGTCGCCGACCTGCGCACCGAGGGGCACACCGTACTGCTCACCACGCACGACATGGCCGAGGCCGAGGCGCTGTGCGACCGGGTCACGCTGATCGACCGCGGGACCGTCCTGGCCACCGCTCACCCCAGGGAACTCGGCGAGTGGTTCGGCGGGTACGAGCGGGTCGAGGCCCGCGACGTCCCCGAGGCCGTCCGCCCGGAGCTGCTGGCCCTCGACGGCGTCGCCGCCCTGGAGGACCTGGGAGACGGACGGATCCGGATCCAGGTCCGCGGCGCCGACCGCTCGGCCGCCGTCCTGAGCGTCCTGCTCGACGCGGGGGTGCGTGAACTGTCCACCTCCCCGCCCGGGTTGGAGGAGGTCTACCTCCAGGTCATCGGCGACCGGGGCTTTCGGGTGGGAGCGCGGTGAGGGGCGTGGCGGCCGGGTTCCGCCTCCAGTTGACGCTGCTGCGACGCTCACCCGGCGAACTGCAGGTGCTGTTCACCGTTCCGCTCTACACCCTCGTCTTCCTGTCCGTCTCGGTCCACACCGGCCACCGGGACCTGGCCTCCTACGCCGTCCTGGCGCCGGTGCTGATCGCGCTCTGGAACATGGCACTGTTCACCGCCGGCGACCTCATCGGCCAGGACCGGGCGGACGGCCTGCTGGAGACCGTGGTGGCCACGCCCACCGCACTGATCTCGCCCGTCACCGGACGGATCGGCGCCGTGGTGGCGGTCAGCCTGCTCTCCTTCGGCGAGGCATGGATCGTCGCCGAGGCCGCCTTCGGCATCCACCTGGTCCCGCGGCACCCGGTGCTGCTCGTGGCCTGCCTGCTGCTCAGCGCCTTCGCCATGGTCGGCACTGCGGCGACAATGGCCTGCGCCTTCGTGCTGACCCGCTCCGCGCGGATCTTCCAGAACTCGCTCAGCTTCCCGGTCTACCTGCTCGGCGGCGTCCTGGTCCCGGTCAGCATGCTGCCCGGACCGGTGCAACCGCTCAGCCGGCTGGTCTTCCTCTCCTGGTCCAGCGGGCTGCTGCGGGACTGCTTCGCCCCGGCGGCAGTGGCCGCGCCGACGGCCCGGCTGGCGGCCATCGCCGTGCTGGGCCTGGCGGGCTACCTCGCCGCGGGCCTGCTGATGCGGCGGATCCTGCGCCGGGTCCACGCCCTCGGCACCCTGGACCTGGCATGAGTACGCATCCGATCACCGCCCCGACGCTCCCGGAGCACGCCCCGCGGGCACCGCGGACCTCCGCGTGGCGCACCGTGCACGCCGGCGCGATGATCGCCGCAGCGGACTTCCGGGCCATGTACACCTGGACCACCTGGACCTTCGGCTGGCTGGCCCGGATGCTCTCCCAGGCCGTCTTCTTCGCCCTGGTCGGCAAGGTGTTCAGCAGCCCCGGGGGCGAGCGCTACCTGTTCGTCGGGAACGCGCTGATGGCCTGCGCCATCGAGGCGATGCTGGTGATCACCTCCAGCGCCTGGGAGCGGCGCAGCGCGACCCTGCCGCTGCTCGTCGCCTCACCCGCCGAGCTGGCCTGGGTGTTCGTCGGCCGCAGCCTGCAGTGGATTCCCAGCGGCATCGCCACCAGCACCACGACCCTACTCGTGCTGGGGCCGTTCTTCGGGGTGCACTGGACGGTGCCCGGCGCGGCGGCCATGGTCTGCCTGGTGGCGCTCACCGCGGTCGGCACCTACTGCTTCGGCCTGTTCCTGTCCGCGCTCGCCCTGTCGGCCACCACCTGGCGCAACACCATCTCCAACGTCGCCTACCTCGGCATGATGGCCATCTGCGGCGTGGAGGTGCCGGTCTCCGTCTGGCCGACCGCCGTCCGCTGGGTGGCGTGGAGCCTGCCGCTCACCCACGACCTGCTGGCACTGCGCGGCGTCCTGGACGGCGCGCCCGTAGGCACCGTCCTGCTCCGGGTGCTGCTGGGCACGGCGACCGCGCTCGCCTGGCTCGCGCTGGCCCTGCCGGCCTTCGGCCGGGTCGCCGCGAGCGGGCGCCGCAGCGGAACCCTGGAGTCCACAGGCTGACCGCCGCCGCCCGGCCCCCGACACCCCCTGTTCCGAGCCACCCGCCGACCCGAGGGACACCCGCGCATGCCGCTCTCCGACGCCCATCTACAGCACTACCGCGACCACGGCTGGGTCGTGGTCCCGCACTTCTTCTCCGCGCAGGAGCTCGCCCCCGCGCTCACCGCGCTGCCCGAAGTCGTCCCCACGGCCGAGGAGTTCGCCGAGCACCCGGACTGCGAGCGCTGCGCCGCACTGGTCAGCGGACCGTTCGAGGGACTGCTCAACTACCCGCTGGCGCAGCAGCCGTTGAACGCACTGGCCGTCGACGAGAAACTCCTGTCCGCAGTGGGCACGGTCCTCCGTACCCCGGACGTGCGGATCTACCAGGCGTGCCTGTGGGCCAAGTACGGCGGCCCGCACACCTACGACCAGCGCCTGCACCTGGACTACCGCAACCAGAGCCTGCTGGTGCCGTCCGAGGACCCGGCCTTCCACCAGGTCAACGCCTTCGTCTACCTCAACGACGTGGACGACGACAGTGCCACCCGGGTGGTGAGCCGTCAGCACACCAGCGGGCTCGCCTACGACGAGGCCGACCTCGACCGCGCCCGGCACCCGGAGCTGTACGCGCTGGAGCAGAGCGCGGTCGGCCCGGCCGGCTCGCTGCTCCTCTTCGAGGCCCGCACCTACCACCGGGCCGTCGACATCACCCGCCCGGGCGCGGCGCGCTTCGTGCTCAACACAGCCTTCCGCACGGCGCAGGCGGAATGGGTCGGCTACCACGCCTGGCCGTTCCGGGGGAAGCGGCCCGAGTGGGTCGCGTGGGTGGCACGGTCCTCCCCCGCCCAGCTGCGGGCACTCGGCTTCCCACCGCCGCACCACCCGTACTGGACGCCCGACACCCTGCGCGCCGTCGGCCTGCGCTACCCGGGCATCGACCTGAGCGCCTGGGAAGCCTGACCGGAAGGCCAACCGTCCGGGGGCGGCCGCGGTGGACGGGGCGGGGGCTTCCTCGGCTTGCTCGACCTCGTCGGCCGAGGTGAACCAGTGGGTCTCGAAGTACTCCGCGAGGGAGTAGGGGTGCTGCGGGTCGGTCAGCATCCGATAGATGAGCTCTGTCGAGGAGTCGTCAAAGCGCTCCCAAGGCTCCCACTTGTCGCTACGAGCGAAGACCGGCCGCTGTTCCGGGTCCTCTACCGCTGCGTCGCCCCCGTCGGCTGGACCGCCTTCCAGGCCCCCGACCTGGACAATCTGCACTTCGCGGACCTCGGCACCCGCGTCCTCGCCGCCGCCGGCGTCACCACCGCCGCATCGGTACCGCCGACTTGCCGCCTCGTCCCGGTCCGGCAGGCCGTCGACCTCGCCGACCGGTTCCTCCGCCGCACTCGCGCCTGAACCCGCCGCTCCGCGAGCCACTCCTGCGTGGGAAGTTGGCCGGGAAGGGGATCGGGCGCTCGCTGCCGCTGGCCTGGTGCTCGCGCCTTCCACCCTGCTCGAAATGCGGCTCGCCGGACGCTTCCCACCTGTGCGGTGGCTTGCCACGGCAACCGACCGGCACCCGCATTCGGCCGCCTGGGGTAGGGGCCGCCGGGTTGCCGGCCATCCCTCCGGGGTGTCGGCTTGCAGCCGTTCGGCACCGAACCTACTCTTCCGAAAGCCACTCAGATGACTCGAGGAACAATTCATGAGAGATCCGGAGACCGCTCCCGGGCAACCGCTTCCGACGTTCGAGGAAGCCAAGGGGCTGGGTCCACAGGACAGCCAGTTCGTGCGCGATCTCGTGGAAGTGCTGGAAAGGCACGGGAATCTCGACCGTTTCGGCCTGTGTCTGCTGCACGAGCACTTTCCGGTCGCGGGCGACGAGGTCCTGGTCGAGACCCATGACCTCGCGGCACGCACGCTCCAGATCCGGGTCGACAAGGCGGACGCGACCGGTCACACCAAGCCCTCGCAGTGGCGGTTCGTGAAGACCGGACGCGGCAGCGGTGAGGTCGAGAGCCACGCCTACCAGGTGATCCTGCAGTGCAGTCCGATCAGCGGGTGCCCGGGAAGCAGGAGCACAGTGCGTTGAAGAACGAGGACGGCGGCGAGGTGAACACGAACACCTCGCCGCCGTCGCACGGTCGCAACGCAAGAGTCCGCAGGGCCGCGCTGTACCGGTGGGGACTGTGCGCCGTGCCGTTGTTGGTTCTCCTGACCCTCTGGGGCGGACAGCCCGCCCGAGCGGACTCCCCGTCCGCGAGCGGCTGTCATGCGGAGCAGTTGACCGCGGCCCATGTGAACGTCGAACTCAGACTCGCCAACCACGCCCACAACACGGTCGAGGGCCGGGGAGTCATGACCGTCCGCGTACCCAGGTCCTGGGAGTCCGCCGAGGGCCTGCTGCTGCAGAAGAGTTCTGTTGCCTACCGCGATGCGATGCGCTGTCTCCTGCGCGACGAGCAGGAGTCGGGACGGCCCCCGCAACAGTACCTGCGCGGACGCGAGTGGCGTTCGTCCAATCCGGCGGTGAGCGCCGAGCCTGACTGGGTCGAGGTCGAGTACCCGACGATCTTCTGGTTCGACCAAGCCGGCATGTTCCGCGTCGGGCCGTGGGAAGTCGATGTGCACCCCGGCCAGTGGAAGCTGTCCCTCGTTCCGCCGACGGCTCTGGCAGGGGCCCATTGGGACTCGGTCGCGGTCGATCTGGGCGGCCTGGAGGCATCCAGCGTGGTGCCCGAACCCTCGACCGCCGGCAACGGGAGCATGCGGTGGGGCGACCCTGACCGGCCTCAGGAGTCGAGCTCCTTGCTGACGGTTCGGGTGGCTCCCCCGTGGCAACGCGCATGGGCGGCGGTGAGCGGCAAAAGTGCGTTTCTCGTCAGCAACAGGATCGGGATGGCCGCCTGGTGGGTGGTCATGTCCGTTATCGCCGCGGTGGCCGCTCTACGAGCCCGTCGCCGGCCGGCCCACATCGAGGCCACCGGGCTCGAGATCTGCAGCAGCACGGTCCTGCTGCAGTGGGGTCTGGTCAGCGCCGTCATCAGCCTGACGTTCCTGCCACCGCAGTACGCGCTCCTCGGTCAGGACCGTTTCAGGATCCTGATCGGGGTTCTGGTCGGCTGGGCGTTGACGGCCGCCGCCCGTCCGAAGAGGTCGGTGCTGCTGGCCGCCTCGCTGGTGGCGGCGGCCGGCGGCCTGGTAGCCGGCTGGCCGTCCCTGTTCGGCCTTCCCCAGACGCTCTCCTCCCCCGGGACCGGCTCCGTCCACGGCTTCGCCCCCCTGGTGGCCATGGCTGCGGCACTCCTGTGGCTGTGGCTGACCGGCCTGGCGCTGTGGATCTGGCGGCTCGCGTGTGAGGGAGGACTGATCCGGACACCGGCTTCACCCTGGCGGCTGCGCCGCGTCGGGTCGGTCCTGGCCGTGGTCACCATCCTTCTGCTGGGGTGGGAGTGGTGGACCCAGGACCGCGGGTGGGAGCGGGCCAGCTGGCTGAGCGACCGCACCGTGCGGGAGTACGGCTGGCTGCACCGCTCCTTCCTGAGCGAGCATCTGGTGTCCTACACCGTCCAGGTTCCCGTATGGTGCGTCGCCGGGACCTGGGTGCTGACCGGCATCGCCATCGTGGCCCTGCTACGGGCCAGGGACCTGGCGTTCCCCGTGCCGTGCGCGGATCCCACCAGGTTGGACTGCCTCCTGCTCGCCGTGTTCTTCGCCGTCGTGGTCGCCTACCGCCAGGGCTCGTACGCAGGCAGCCAGGCCGCGGCTGTCCTCTGGCTCGTCCTGGACATCGCCGGGTTCTACGCCCTGCTGGCGGTCGGGAAGCGGTGGGCGGTCCTGGCCCAACACTTCGAGGGAAGCGGGGACACTCCGAGGCTGAGCGAAGCGATCACGGAGGCGGGCCGTTCCGACCTTATCGTGCGTGCACGCCGCTACCGGGAGCTGACCGACGAGCTCCGTGACATGGAGCCGGGGAAGAGCGAGGGAGCCGCGAGCCGACATGCGGCGGAGAAGGAACGGCACGCGGTGGAACGGGAGCTGAGCGGACTGCACCGCTGGCGGTCGCCGACCGGAACCGCCAACACGACAAGGCCCTGGCTGCCCGGCCGGTTCACGGTCATGGACGTCGCCCTGAGCTGGGGCCCGCATGCCAGGTGGTGGGAGAACGCCCGCAGGGCCGCCCTGCTGGCGGCCGCCTTCGGCCTTCCCGGCACTCTCGTCATCCTCTGGTTCTCCTACCAGGGCGAGCAAACTCAATGGATGCACACCGCGCAGGACTCCTTCGGGGCCCCCGAGATGATCCGGCAGTTCTTGGTCGTGGAGCTCACCGCGGCAGGCGCGGGCCTGGTGCTGGGAGCGCTCTGGCGCCTGCTGCCCGGCCGCCGCGGTCCGACACGCGCCCTGAGCCTGACCGCCGTCTACACCCTGCTGATCGTCCTCGGGCTCCTGGGCGACCTCCTCACCGACCAGCCACTCGGCAACTGGGCCATCGCCATCTGCCAAATGCTCCTGGTGCTGACCCTCACCAGCCTCGCCATGGACGCGGACACCTTCCGCGCCGAGCGGCGTCTGTGGCCCAGCCGCTTCGGACTGCTGCTCTCGATCTACCAGCTCCGCGGCTTCTCCGCGCAGATCGCCTACGTACTGGCCCAGTTGGCCGTGCTGATCGCGATCGCGAAGTTCTTCATCGGCCCTGATATCCGGACCATGACGTTTTAAGTCCAGGCGCTGCTGCCACTCCTAGGCTCGCTCCGGCGATGCACGGGCCGCAGTCGACCATCGGCGCGTTCATTCCCGCGACGGTCGCCGGGCCGATCCACAGGACGCGGGTCCGATGCCGGCCGCAGTACAGCCGGCAGACCCCCTCGACCCACCTTGCCGAGCGGTCCGCTCACCCTGCTGACACCTGCGGGCGGGTCGGTGAGCCGGGCCTCGGCGGCGATGCTGATCCAGTGGTCGTCCCGGCCGGGAAGGCAACGCCCAGCAGGGTCGGTCGTGCATCCGGCCCGGCCGAACGACGCCGCTGAACAGCGTGCGGCCCCGGGCATCGCTGAAGGTGGTGGTCTTGATGGTGTTCTGCTTCCGCTTGCCGGACACGAACGCCCTTCGGCCGGGGTGTCCGGCGCGCGGGCGGCGGACCTGCACCTCGGTGCCGTCGAGCCGTAGGTCCACGTTCTCGGCGTCGGCGTAGGCGACCAGGTCCTCCAGCGTGCGCAGTCGCAGCCCGGGGCGGTCGGGGACGGCGAAGCCTCGCGCGGCCAGTGGTCGCCGCACTTCGCGGGTCGCTCCGGAGACGGTGGAGCGGTCCACGCCGTACAGCTGGGCCAGGGCCGCGTGTGGCAGGTGCAGGTGCAGGTGCAGGTGCAGGTGCACCAGCGTGACCGGCAGACGGTCGGTGAATACCAGAGCCCCGTGCCGGCCGCCTTCTACGAGGTGGAGAGCGCTCCCTGTTTCACCGACCGGGCCTCCCTGGCCGTCGAGCACCAAGGGCTCACGGGGTGCCGACCGCGCCAGGGCGTCACGCCGGGACGGTGAGCAGCCGCTGGCCGTCGCCGGCGTCGATTTCGAAGTGACTGATCATTCCCGGGGACATGGGTACGGTCCCGGAGACCTTGGCGCCACCGGGGTAGTCGCCGGCCTGCCAGGTGGCGGCGGTCGCCGTGGCGCCCGTGATCCCGACCGCTTGCAGGCTGCAGGTGATCCCGGCGGGCGCTCCCTTCGCCGTGACGCGCAGGGTGCTGCCCCAGGCGGCGGGCGAGACCTCGACCGAGGCGGACACGCCGGTGGTGGGGTCGGTTCCGGAGAACGTGCGGACCGGAGCAGGTGACGTCGGTGCGGGCTGCGCCACCTGGCTGCCCGTGGACGCGACGGTGGCCAGCCACGTACCGCCCGATGCCGCCGCGGCGACGAGCGTCGCGGCGGCCGCGGCCCCGACCAGTTGCCTCCGCACGGCGGTACGACGTCGGGACGCGGCCTGCTGGAGCAGCCGGTCGAGCCGGCTCCGCCCGGTTCGCTGCGGTCCGAGCGGCACGGCAGTGGCCGCAGGCTCCGGCTCCGGCTGCGCCCGCTCGCTCGCGGCGGCCCGCTGTACCAGCCGGTCGGCCAGTTCCTCGCTGGGCGCGGGCGGTACCTCTCCCACGGCCTCGGCCTCGCTGACCGTCGCGAGCAGTGCCGGCAGTCCCGCCAGCTCGGCATGCTCGGCCTGGCACTCGGCGCAGTCTGCGAGGTGGGCGCGGACCTGCTCCGTCTCCGCCGGGGACAGCCTTCCCAGCACGTATCCGCCCAGGGACAACCGGACGGCGTCGTGGTCGCCGTTCAAGGTCCGCACCTCCTCCACGTCGCTGTCACGGCTCGATACCCCGTTCCCGCAGCGCCAGCCGCAGTGCTTTCAAGGCGTAGTACGTGCGCGACTTCACGGTGCCCACCGGAATGCCGAGCACCTGCGCGGCCTCGACCATCGTCCGGCCTCTGTAGTACGTCTCCAGCAGCACGGCCCGGTGTTCCGGGGAGAGGGTCCGGATGGCCTCGGCCACCGCCCAGCTCCGGAGCGTTCGCTCGAGCTCGTCTTCTCCGGGTGTCTGTTCCGCGAGCCGTTCCAGCGCCTGCCCGTCGACCTCGGTCGGTCTGGCCCGGCGGGCCCGGTGAGCGTCGATGACCAGGCGCCTGGCGACCGTGCACAGCCACGCCCGGGCCGGTCCGCGCTCGGGGTCGAACGCCGCCGGGTGCTGCCAGGCCCGCAGCAGTGTCTCCTGCACGACATCCTCGGCCCATTGCCAGTCTCCTGAGGTCAGTCGTAGGACGAAGTGAAGCAGCGGCCCGGCATGCTCCGCGTACAGCGTGCGGAGTAGTTCCTCGTCCGCCCGGGAGATGGTCCCCGTACCAGAGACACGGGTCCCGGAGCGATCCGGCTCACTCGATGGACCGCGTCTCCGAAGACTCCACGGCATAAGTCGATCATCGCATATGCCAGTAATCGGTGAAATCTCGCAAAAGGTGCTTATGCACCGAACCGCACGGTCCCGGCACCCGTGGAACCTGACGAGCACCGATCCCCGGGATCCCCTCCTTCCCCCGTCCCGCAAGGAGTCCCCGGAACGGAACACCAACCGCATGACCGACTCACGCCCGCTTGCGGCCGCCTGTTGCCACGGCCCGCCACCAGCAAGAAGGAGCCACCGAAATGAGTGGGAAGCAGAAGACACTCGCCGTCCTGACCGGGACCGTGCTGGCGGCCGGACTCACCAGCCCGGCCTTCGGGGCCACCGCCCCCGCCGCTCCGTCACCGACCACGAGCACCGCCGCTGCCGGGTCCGGGGCGTCGGTCGTGGAGTGGAACCGAGAGCTCATCGGAATCCTGAGCGATCCCAAAGCCCAGCCGCCCACCGTCCACCCCACGCGCAGCTTCGCCATGCTCCAGGCCGCCGAGTACGACGCCGTGGCATCGATCACCCGGACCGATCCCGCCTACCTGTTCTCGGTGCCGGCACCTCAGGGTGCCCGTGCGGACGCCGCGGCGGACCAGGCAGCGCACGATGTGCTGGTCGCCCTGTACCCCACCAAGCGGGCAGGCGTGGACCGGCAGCTGAGCAGCCAGTTGTCCGCGATCGCCGACGGCGCCCGTAAACAGGCGGGCATCGGCGTGGGAGCAGCGGTCGCGCGCCGGCTGATCAGTCTGCGGTCCGCTGACGGATCCTCGGCCAAGCCGCCGCGGTTCGCTCCTGGCAGCCTGCCCGGCGACTACCGGCCCACGCCGCCCGCCTTCCCCGCGCCGGTCTTCACCAACTGGGGCTCGGTCACACCGTTCGTGCTGACGAGCGGGAGCCAGTTCCGCCCGGCGGCGCCGCCGGCCGTGGGCACCGCCGCGTACGCCGCCGCCCTGAACGAGGTCAAGGGCCTGGGGAGCAAGACCAGCACCACCCGCACCGCCGATCAGACCGCGGCCGCGAAGTTCTGGGCGGCGGCACCCGTCTGGAACGTCTGGAACCAGGTCGCGCAGGGCCTCGTCACCTCCCAGAACGCGAGCCTGGAGCAGGCGGTGAAGGTCTTCGCCCGGCTCGACCTGTCCCTCGCCGACACCGCGATCGCGATGTACGACGCCAAGTACGCCTTCCACGTCTGGCGGCCCGTCACCGCCATCCGGCTCGGCGACACGCACGACAACCCGGGCATCGTCGGCGATCCCCACTGGACTCCCCTCCTGCCGACCGCCCCGGACCCGTCCTACCCCGGCGCCCACGGCGCTCTCAGCCAGGCCGCGGCAACGGCACTCGCCGGGTTCTACGGCGCACATCACCAGTTCACGGTGACCTCGAAGGGTGTCACCCGAACCTTCGCCGGCTTCCAGGACGCCGCCACCGAAGCGTGGCTCAGCCGGATCTGGTCCGGCCAGCACACCTCCATCGACAACAGTGCCGGGCAGCAACTCGGCACACAGGTAGCCGAGTTCGTGGCGCACCGTCTCTGACGGCCACCCGAGCGGCGCCAGGGCTCCGGGACCAGGAGCCGGCTGCACCCGACGCGTCGGGTGCAGCCGGCCAACGCGGCGCTCACGGTGGAGAAGCTGGGCGACTACTGCAAGCCGGCCGGGCCTACCGCCGGGCTGGCGGGAAGTCAGGTGTGTGGAGCTGGTGTAAGACCGATGGGCGGCACACCGTCCCTCCGCCGGCAACCCCGGGTCGGCAACCGGCCGTGAAGCAGAAAGCCCGACCCGCGAGGGTTGGAATCCTCCGGCTCCAGCCGGAGGAGGACGTCAAGCCACCAGCGTCGACCCTGCCCCCAGGGCAGGGTCAAGACGCATTTCGCCGGCCTCGCCGTAGTGCCGGCCGCCTCGCGTCAGCCGTCGGGGCGGATGCCGTACTGCTTGCCGAGGAAGGCGAAGTGAGTGCCGGCTCCGTCCAGGGTCCGTCCCGGCCGGCCACAGGCACACGCGGGCCGCAACAACACGGTCGCTCACCTGCGGAGTCTTCGATCCGTCAGCGGTTCGTGGTGACAGCTGTCATACGGATCCGGGCACAGGAGTCACTGACGGGGAGTCGGCTCCGCACGGCAGGCTGGGCGCACGCGAACAGTCGCCGAGCACCCGGCAGAGGAGCAGACACGATCATGAAGGTCATGGTGGCCGGAGCCGGAATCGGCGGCCTCTGCCTGGCCCACGGGCTGCTCCGAGCCGGAGTGGACGTGCGGGTCTACGAGCGGGAGAGGTCGGCGCACAGCCGCTACCAGGGCTTCAGGGTCGGTCTGAA
>NZ_JBSFGK010000065.1:0-45713 GCF_053596495.1 Kitasatospora sp. NPDC001683 | reverse complement strand
GAGTTCCCGATCGTCTACGCCTGCGCCCGTGACGGCGTCGCCTCGCTGACCAAGCCGGAGAACGGCACCGTCCCCGGCCGGACGTCTTCGCGTGGGGAGCTACTCGGGCTTGCCGAGCAGCCCCGTCAGGTGCTCCGGCGTGGCCACCGGGCAGACCTTGTGCACGAAGTCCCGCCGCAGCGCGTGGTAGGGCTCGCCCGTCCGGTAGAAGTTGGCGTGCATCCGGCGCAGTTCCTCCGCCCGGTACTCGGCCAGCGGCTTCGCCTCCTCGTCCTCGGCGCGGCGGCGCTTCTTGTCCACCAGCCGTCCGGTGAGCTCGGGCGAGTCGGCCAGCCGGGCGGCCTCCCGGGCCACCCAGCGGCGGAAGTCGGCCGCGTCCCCGCCGACCGTGCGGTCCACCAGGCCGATCCGGCGGGCGTGTTGGGCTCCGACCGGCAGCGCCTCGGTGGTGAGCCGCTCGGCCTGTTCGGCGCCGACCCGGGCCGGCAGGGTGTACGTCCAGTACTCGGAGCCGTACAGGCCCATCAGCCGGTAGTGCGGGTTGAGCACGGCCGAGTCCCGGCACCACACCTCGTCGGCGGCGAGCGCCAGCATCAGGCCGCCGGCCGCCGCGTTCCCGGCCAGCGCGGCGACGGTCAGCTTGTCGCTCGTGGTCAGGATCGCCTCGACCAGGTCGTCCATCGCGTTGATGTTCTCCCAGGACTCCAGCGCCGGGAAGGCCGAGCCCTCGATGACGTTGAGGTGGATCCCGTTGGAGTAGAAGTCCCGGGGCGCGCCCAGCACCAGCACCGAGGTGGGCCGCTCGGCGGCCGTACGGTAGGCGGCCAGCAGCCGGCGGCACTGCTCGGTGCTCATCGCCCCGCCGGGGTAGGCGAACTCCAGGAAGCCGACGTCGCCCTCCTCCCGGTAGCGCAGCTCCGACCAGGTTTCGCGGCGGGCGGCCTGCGCCGGGGTCACCGGCACCTCGCGGACCCGGTGCAGCTCGTCGGCGAGCACCGTCGCGGCCGGCAGCTTGAAGGTGACCGGCCCGCCGGGGGTGCGGCGCGGGCGCAGCTGCGGGATCCAGACCGCGCCGTCCACGGTGGCCCGGCAGATCGCGCCGTCCCGGGTGGCGAGGACGGCTCCGGGCTCCGGTCCGCGCAGCTCGTCCTCGGGGTGGCCGCCGTGCAGGAAGAACTCGCGCCCGTACAGCTCGTCCAGCACGCCGGGCTGGGAGTCGGCGGCGCGCAGCTTGCGCAGCACGGTGGCGGTGTCGTCCTGCTGCCAGTCGATCCGGCGCACCTCCTGCTTGAGGAACGGCCGCAGCTCGCCGCGCACGTCGGGTCGGGCGTAGTCGAGCGGCTCGGGGGTGAACAGCCCGCCCTCGTAGCGCTGGACGGCCAGCAGGACGGCTTCGACGGCGGCGTCCGCGACCTCGCCGCGGTACAGCTCGCTCTTGCCGCAGTCCGGCACGGCGAACTCGACGGACGCCCAGATGTCACCGGCGTCCATCTCCTCGACGGCCTGCAGCACGGTGACGCCCCAGCGCCGGGCGTCCTCGGTGATCGCCCAGTCGAGCGAGGAGGGGCCGCGGTCACCCTTGGGGCCCGGGTGCACGATCAGCACCGTCCGGGTGGACCAGATGTCCGCCGGGACGGCCCGGGTGAGCATCGGGCAGATGATCAGCTCCGGGTCGACGCGGGCCACCGCGTCCCTCATCTGCTCGTCGCCGAGCGCGAGTTGGACGGCGACCTGGTGGCCGCGCTCGCGCAGCTCGGTGTGGACGCGCTGGGTCAGGCTGTTGAACGCGGTGGCGATCAGGAGAATGCGCACAGGGGGCCTCCGGGCAGGGGACTGCGGGTCGCGCGGAGGCGATGAAACCAGGGCATGGACACGTAATGGTTACGGTTCGCGCCCCGGCGCCCGACCCTCACGCACCCCCCACACGCTTTCGCCGGATCTCCCCAGCCCCTCCCCGCAGTCGGACCAGGGCTCGTCAGACAAGCCCTAACGCGGGAACGCCCGGCGGGCCCGCCAGGTGGTGTGCTCGCGGGAGACCGCGTCCTCCGCCTCGGCGGCCAGCCGGGCCCAGCGCGCCTCCGCGTCCGGCGCCTTGAGATCGAGGTCGGAGAGCTGGTTGCCGACGTTCTCCAGCTCGCGCGCGGCCAGCTGGTAGGCGGCGGCCAGCGGGCGCAACTGCTTGAGCTGCGTCCAGGCGATGATCGCGGCCGCCGCGGCCGAGCTGGCGCCGAAGATGTGCACCTCCAGGGCGCCGGTGGCCTGGGCGATCGCCGCCGCCGCGCCGATGATGATCAGCGTCGCGATGCCGAGCCCCCAGGAGACCGACTGGGACTCGCAGGACTCGGCCCGGGAGCGGTACCAGGTGCGCTGGCCCTCGACCCGGGTGCGCAGGTAGAGGGTGCGCCGGGCGGTCAGGCTGTCGGCCCGGGCACGTCGCATCTCCTCGGTGATCTCCGGGACGCTGCCGGGCGGCACGATCTCCGGGTCCTCGAAGGCCCGCAGCACGTCCTCGACCTGCAGCAGGTAGCCGCGGTCGGCGTCCGCCGACTCGGCCTCGCCGTCGAAGGGCCGGGCCCGGACGCTGTACTTCCAGGCCAGCGTCTTGACCGACTCGGCGGCCGCCCGGGCCTCGTACCACCGGCCCTGCGGGTTGCTGCGGCGCAGCCGGGACCAGAAGTAGCCGGCGATCAGGAAGGCCGCCACCGAGAACAGTGGCTTGATGTCGCTGTCGCCCTTGTGGTCCGGGCCCGGGAGCGACCCGATCAGCGCGGCGACCACCAGCATCGCGATCAGTCCGCGGTGCCAGCGGAGCGTCTCGCGCTGTCCGTCCAGCGAGGCCCGGTCCGCCCGCCAGAACAACTCCGGCAGCAGTCGCGCCTCGACTCCCCCGGGCGGATCCTGTTGCACCATCGGTCGAGTCCCCTCCCCGTCTCCGTCCAGGCAGTATGCCCGCCGCCAACTGGCCTACACAGTCGCCTTTTTGACACTTTCCGACCGCGTCCGATTGCTCCGTCGCCCGCGTAACCTATATAAACGGTTACATGCCGCTGCACTGGAAGCTCGTCATCGACTGCGCCGACCCGCACCGCCAGGCCGCCTTCTGGGGCGCCGCCCTCGACTACGCTGTCGAGGACCACAGCACGCTGATCACCCGCCTCCTGGCCGCCGGCGCGACCACCCCGGACGCCCTCACCGAGGTCGACGGCCACCCCGCCTGGCGCACCCTGGCGGCCGTCCGCCACCCCGAGGACCCGTACGACCCGGCCTCGGACACCGGCCTGGGCCGCCGCATCCTCTTCCAGGCCGTCCCCGAGGCCAAGCAGCAGCCCAAGAACCGCCTCCACCTGGACGTCCACCCCGGGCCGGGCGAGCGCGCGGCCACCGTCACCCGCCTCGAAGTCCTCGGCGCCACCGTCCTGCACGAGGTCAGGGAGCCGGCCGGGGAGTGGACCGTCATGCGGGACCCGGAGGGCAACGAGTTCTGCGTCCACTGACCCGGCCCACCGAGTACGCCGAAGGGCCCTCCCCGCGGCGCGGGGAGGGCCCTTCGGGGCGGTCCGGGTCAGAGCAGGCCGAAGGCCGGCATCAGGTAGTAGAAGGTGAAAACTCCGGCGACCGCGTACATCGCGACCGGCACCTCACGTCCCCGGCCAGCGGCAACGCGGAGGACGCAGAAGGTGATGAACCCGATACCCAAGCCGTTGGTGATCGAGTAGGTGAACGGCATCATCACGATGGTCAGGAAGGCCGGGATCGCGATGGTGTAGTCCGCCCAGTCGATCTCCTTGATCGAGTTGGCCAGGATCAGGAAGCCGACCGTGACCAGGGCCGGGGTGGCGGCCTGGGCGGGGACCATGGTGGCCAGCGGGGTGAGGAAGAGCGCCACCACGAAGAGGAGGCCGGTGACGATCGAGGCGAAGCCGGTGCGGGCGCCCTCGCCGACGCCGGCGGTGGACTCGACGAAGCAGGTGTTGGCGGAGGCGGAGGCGGCGCCGCCGGCCGCGGTGGCGATGCCGTCGACCATCAGGATCCGGTTGATGCCCGGCAGGTCGCCCTTCTCGTCCAGCAGGTGGGCCTCGTCGGCGACGCCGAGGATGGTGCCCATCGCGTCGAAGAAGCAGGACATCAGCACGGTGAAGACGAACAGCACGCCGGTCAGCACGCCGACCTTCTCGAAGCCGCCGAACAGGCTGACCTTGCCGACCAGCCCGAAGTCCGGGGCGGCCACCGGGTTGCCGGGCCAGGTGGGGACGGTGAGGCCCCACTTGAGCGCCGGGACGTCGGCGACCTCGTCGATCACCACGGCGAGCACGGTGGAGGCCGCGATGCTGATCAGGATCGCGCCGGGCACCTTGCGGATCACCAGGATCAGCGTCAGCACCAGGCCGAACACGAAGACCAGCACCGGGAAGCCGAGCAGGTGCCCGTTCCCGCCGAGCTGCAGCGGGACGGTGGTGTGGGCGACGTCCGGGATGCGGCTGACGAAGCCGGAGTCGACCAGGCCGACCAGGCTGATGAACAGGCCGATGCCGATCGCGATGGCCTTGCGCAGCCCGAGCGGCACCGCGTTCATGACCCGCTCGCGCAGACCGGTGGCGACCAGCAGCATGATCGCGAAGCCGGCCAGCACCACCATGCCCATGGCGTCCGGCCAGGTCATCTTGGGTGCGAGCTGCAGCGCCACGATGGTGTTGACGCCGAGGCCGGCCGCCAGGCCGATCGGCACATTGCCGATCACGCCCATCAGCAGGGTGGTGAGACCCGCGGTCAGGGCGGTGGCGGTGACCAGCTGGGCGCTGTCCAGGTGGGCTCCCGTCATGTCCGTGGCGCTGGCCAGGATGATCGGGTTCAGCACCAGGATGTACGCCATGGTGAAGAAGGTGGCGACACCGCCGCGGATCTCGCGCGGCAGGGTGGAGCCGCGCTCACTGATCCGGAAGTAGCGGTCCAGGGCGCCGGCGGGGGGCATCGGTGCGGGGGCCGCGGGTTCGGGCGACTCGGTGGTCGGCTGGACCACAGGCATTCGTGCGTCCTCTGTGGGGGAGCTGAGGAGGGGGAACGCCCGTGGCGACGGTGACCGGGCGTGGACCTTCAAGTATGGTTTCCGCATCGCACACGCGCTATCTTCGCGCGTAGAGCCCGGCCGGCGTCGGCAGTGCCCCCACCACGACCCCGGAGCCTCCCGCGCACCGTACGCTTGGCCCCATGCCCAAGACGCCGCTGCACCCCTCGCCCCCTCCGCTGGAGGCCAATGACGTCGCCATCGTCGGCGGCGGCACGGTGCTGTGGTTCGTCGCCTTCCTCGCCCTGCTCCCCTTCCAGGGCACCCTCTCCGACCACGGCCACGGCACCTGGCCCTGGATCTGCCTCTCCGGCGGCCTGCTCGGCCTGATCGGCCTCTGGTACTGCCGCGCCCGGCGGGACGCGATCGCCCGCAGCCGCGCCGCCGAGGCGGCCGCGCGGGAGGCGGAGAACGACGGCGCGGACAACGGCGCGGGCCCGGCCACCCAGTCGGACTGAATGGTCCTTTAGTAGCACGCATCGGACAAAAGGCACCCGTAGAGTCGGTGCCATGACGCAGCCTGCCCAGCCCGCGGAAGAGCAGCCGAGCGACGCGGCCCGCCCCGACGGAGCGCACCCGCTCGGACTGCTGCCCGGCCGGCGCGGCGGCCTGACCGCCGCCGAGGTGGCCGAACGCGTCGCGAACGGGCAGGTCAACGACGTCCCGGTGCGCTCCAGCCGGTCCGCCAAGGAGATCGTCCGGGCCAACGTCTTCACCCGGTTCAACGCCATCATCGGCATCATGTTCGGGATCATCCTGATCGTCGGCCCCCTCCAGGACGGCCTGTTCGGCCTGGTCATCGTGGCCAACACGGCGATCGGCATCCTCCAGGAGCTGCGTGCCAAGAAGACCCTGGACAGCCTGGCACTGATCGGCGAGGCCCGTCCGCAGGTCCGCCGGGACGGCAGCGTCCAGCAGATCACCGTCTCCGGGATCGTCCTCGACGACACCGTGCTGCTCGGCATCGGCGACAAGGTGATCGTGGACGGCGAGGTCACCGAGGCGGACGGCCTGGAGATCGACGAGTCGCTGCTCACCGGCGAGCCCGACCCCGTCCTCAAGCAGCCCGGCGACCAGGTGATGTCCGGCAGTTTCGTGGTGGCCGGCGCGGGCGCCTTCACCGCCACCAGGGTCGGCCGCGAGGCCTACGCGGCCCAGCTGGCCGAGGAGGCCAGCAAGTTCACCCTGGTGAAGTCGGAGCTGCGCAGCGGCATCAACAGCATCCTGCGGTTCATCACCTACCTGCTGATCCCCACCGCCCTCGGTCTGATCGTCAGCCAGCTGGCCGTCGAGGGCCGCGACTGGCGCGAGGCCGTGCGCCGGATGGTCGCCGGCATCGTGCCGATGGTCCCCGAGGGCCTGGTGCTGCTGACCTCGGTCGCCTTCGCGATCGGCGTGATCCGGCTGGGCCGCAGGCAGTGCCTGGTCCAGGAGCTCCCGGCGATCGAGGGCCTGGCCCGGGTGGACACCGTCTGCCTGGACAAGACCGGCACCCTCACCGAGGGCGGCATGGACGTGATCGACCTGCGGATGATCTCCGACGACGAGCCCGCCCCGGTCGACAAGGACACCATCCAGCAGGCGCTCGCCGTGATGGCCGGCGCCGACGCCCGCCCCAACCCGTCCATGCAGGCCGTGATCGACGCCTACGGGCGCGGCGAGGGCGCGGGCCCGGGCGGCAACGGCTGGCGGGTGATCGAGGCGATGCCCTTCTCCTCCGCCCGCAAGTGGAGCGGCGTGCAGCTGCTGGAGCCCCAGGGCGGTGAGGCCAGCTGGCTGCTCGGCGCCCCGGACGTGCTGCTGCCCGCCGGGCACCCGGCGCTCGCCGAGGTGGACGAGCTGGGCACCCGGGGCCTGCGGGTGCTGCTGCTCGGCCGCACGCCCGTCCCGCTGGACTCCCCCGACCCGGCTTCCGGCCTCGTCCCGCTGGCCCTGGTGGTGCTGCAGCAGCGGCTGCGCTCGGACGCCGCCGAGACCCTGCGCTACTTCGAGGGGCAGGACGTCCGGGCCAAGGTGATCTCCGGCGACGCGGCCGTCTCGGTCGGCGCGGTCGCCGGGCACCTCGGGCTGCCCGGCGCGGACCACCCGCTGGACGCCCGCACCCTGCCCGAGGACCCGCAGCGGCTCGCCGAGACCGCCGACCGGACCAGCGTCTTCGGCCGGGTCACCCCGCAGCAGAAGCGCCTGCTGGTCGGCGCGCTGCAGTCGCGCGGCCACACCGTGGCGATGACCGGCGACGGCGTCAACGACGTGCTCGCGCTCAAGGACGCCGACATCGGCGTGGCGATGGGCACCGGTTCGGACGCCACCAAGGCCGTCGCCCAGATCGTGCTGCTCAACGACTCCTTCGCGACCCTGCCCTCGGTGGTCGCCGAGGGCCGCCGGGTGATCGGCAACATCGAGCGGGTGGCCGGACTGTTCCTGGTCAAGACGGTGTACTCGGTCCTGCTGGCGCTGCTGGTGATCTTCACCCACTCGCCGTACCCGTTCCTGCCCCGGCACTCCACCGTGCTGTCCACCCTCACCATCGGCGTGCCGGCCTTCTTCCTCGCCCTCGCCCCCAACAACGAGCGCGCCCGCACCGGCTTCGTGAAGCGGGTGCTGCGGCTGGCGGTCCCCGGTGGCGCCATCGCCGGCACCGGCACCTTCGTCGCCTACTCGCTCGCCCGGGCCGACCACGCGACCGACCTCAAGGCCGACACCAGCGTGGCCACCCTGACGCTGTTCCTGATCGCCATCTGGGTGCTCGCCCTCGTCGCCCGCCCGTACAACTGGTGGCGGCTGCTGCTGATCGGCACCATGGGCCTCGCCTTCGCGCTGGTGCTGCTGATCCCCCCGCTGTCCGACTTCTTCCAGCTCCGCCTGGTCGGCCTGCGCGATCCCTGGATCGGCGTCGGCATCGCCGTGATCTGCAGCATCGCCCTGGAACTCGCCTGGCGCTGGATGAAGCGCCGCGGACTGGAATGACGCCCCCCAGGGCCTGTCCGGCCCCATGGCGTGTCTGACGATTCTCGCCGCGCGCTGATCCGACGCGAATCGTCAGACACGCCCTAGCATCTCCCCGAGAGGGGGTGCCGAATGGCGCGCAAGGGTGGGGAACTGGAGGCGTTCATCGCCTTCCTGGGCGGACTGCTGGCGGCCGGACTGGTGGCGCTGGCGATGGCGGGCGTCGGCCTGGCGGCCAGGCCGACACCCGCGGTGAAGACGGCGGCGCTGGTGACGCTCGGGGCGGTCTGGCTGACCGTCACCACCACCGTCTACCTGCGGCTCAAGCCCAGGAGCTGAACTCAGCCCTCGAAGTCCCGGGCCGCGGACAGCTCGTACGCCCGGTCCGGCTCGCTGAGCGCGGCCAGCACCTCGAAGCGCCGGTGCCACTGCCCGACCGACCAGGCGAGCCCGGCCGCCAGGCCCTCCGGGGTGGCCGCGTGCAGCAGTCCGGGCACCGGCGGGACCTCGAACTCGTCGTCCTCGTCGGCGGCTTCGGCCAGCTCCGGGTCGTACGGCGGCTCCGGGGCGTCCGCCTCGTGGTCCCACCGCCAGTCGACCGCGGCCTCGCCGCCGTCCGGGCCGACCACCAGCAGCTCCTCGTGCTCCTCGTAGGCGACCGGGCAGCCGGGCAGCAGCTCCCGCACCACGGCCGGGACGCGGTGCAGCACGCCTTCGGAGAGCACCCGTCCGCCGGCCACCTCGCTGGCCAGCGACACGTGCAGCCGCTCGGCGAGGTCCGCGGCGAGCGCCGGGGCGACCGGCAACAGCGGGTACGGGTGCAGCAGTTGGACCAAATCGGGGGCGTCCGCGACGACCGCCTCGGTGGCGTCCACCACCACCGTGTGGGCCGGGCGGCGCCCGGTGGCCGGGTCCAGCGGCGGCAACGCCCGTACCACGTCCAGCGGCTCGATCCGCTCGCGCTCCACCCGGGCCAACGCGCTGTGGATCCCGTGCAGTTGACGGTGTCCGACCTCGACGTCCGGGTCGGTGAGCCGGTCCAGCAGCTCGTCCGGCCCGTGCACCTCGGCGAGCAGCGCGGCCAGCGTGGTGCGCACCCCGAGCGCGTGCAGGAACTGCTCGTCCAGGGTGGTGCGGGCCTCGTCGTACAGGCCGCGCAGCAGCGGGTCGGCCCCGGCGGCGCGCAGCCCGGCGGGCTCGCGGCCGGCCAGCACCGGGTGGTCGCGCAGCCACCAGGCTGTGTACGGCGGCAGGTCGGCGTAGGAGCCGTCCGGCAGCAGGGTGCGCACCGGGTTGACCACGGCGTCCCGGTACGGCGGGCGGGCGAGCGCGGCGAGCGCCTCCGGCCAGGCGTCGTCGTCCACCAGGTCGAGGTCCCGCACGGCCAGCAGTTCGGCGGCCACCGGCGGCACGCCGACCACATCGTCGGCGTGCAGCGCCTCCAGGGCGTCCTCGGCCCACTCGGCGAGCCCGTCCGGCGCCTCGTCCAGCAGCCCGGTGGGGTGGCCGCCGGCCGCCCGGTCGGCGGGCACGGTCGGGTCGAGCCGCTCCAGGTCGTCCGGGTCGAGCACCACGTCCTCGGCGCGCACCAGCACGAAGTCGGCCAGCACGCCGGCGGCGGTGAGCACCTCGGGGCCCCAGCGCTCCAGCAGCTCGTCGTCCACCCAGCCGGCGTCCTCCTCCCGGGCGAGCGCGGCGAACGGGCTGCCGGGCAGCACCAGTTCGCCCGCCCGGGCGGGCTCGCCCTCGTCGTCCAGCAGCGCCAGCCGGGCCAGCCACGGGTGCTCACCGGCGGCCGGGGCGGCGGCCTTCACCAACGCCAGAACGGCGTCGGCCAGTTCGAGCGCGGCGTCCGGGTCGTCGTCGGCCAGCTCGTAGGAGCGGGCGACCGCCGCGCGCACCTCGGGGGTGTCCAGCACCCCGGCCGGGGTGGCGGTGCCGGCGCCCAGCTTGGCCAGCAGCGGGTGGGCGGCCTCGGGGTGGGCCAGCCGCAGGTCGAGCGTGGCGAGCGCCCCGGCCAGCGACTCGGGGTAGCCCGGGAAGGCCGCCCAGTCGGCGTCCTCGGAGGGCAGCAGCACCCGCCGCGGCCCGGTGACGGTCCGCCCGTCGGCGAGCGGCACGGGCAGCGCGCCGAGCGCCTCCGGGTCGGCCGCGCCGAGCGCCGCGTACAGGTTGCGCCACCAGGCCGGCTCGCGGTCCAGCCCGCCGAGCTGGTCCACCACCTCGGCCAGCGGCACCCGACGCACGTTCAGCACCCGCAGCTCGGTGCGGCGCTCCAGACCGGCCGGCAGCAGCCCGGGGAAGATCGGCGCGAGCGCGGCCACCACCGAGCCGTCCGCGCCCTCCAGCAGTGTCGCGTCCCGGGGCCGCAGCGCGGGCGTGCCCTCCTCGACGCCGCCCGGGTGCGGCAGGAACGGCGTGCCCGGCAGCCGGGACAGCACCGCCCCGCGCAGCGCGTTGTCCAGCGCGCCCTGCCCGAGCGGCCCGGGGACGAGCCCGAGCGAGCCGAGCGAGGCACCGCGGGCGCGCAGCAGGTCGGCGTAGCTGTCCGCGGCGCGCTCGGTGAGGAAGTCGGCGAGCGCACCCGGGGCGATGTGCCGGCGGGTGGAGTCCAGCGGGTAGGAGGCGATCAGCAGCGCGGGCAGGCCGATCGGCTCGTCGCTGGGGGTCGGCGCGTGCAGCACCGGCGCGATGGCGGGCCGCTGCGGGTTGCCGTCCTCCGCCACCGGGACGGCCCAGGTCACCGTCCAGTACGGGCGGGCGCGCTCCTCGGTGGGCCGGTCGGCGAGCAGCTCGGCGTCCAGCCGGCCGGAGGCGCCGACGGTCTGCCAGACCGTCCGCCGCAGCCGCCCTTCCGCGTCGTCGGTGACGGTCACCTCGGTGACGCCGTCCGGGCGCGGCTCGGCGGCGCTGCGGGTGAGCGTCCGGGTGCCCTCCGGGGTCTCCACCACGACCTCGGCCAGGCCCGGCAGGGTGAGCAGCAGGGCGTCGTCGATCCCGGCCAGCAGACGGCGGGTCAGGTCCTCGGCGGCGGCGTCCCGCAGTGGCAGCACCACCACGGTGTCGTAGCCCTCGGGCGCCGGGCCTTCGGCCGCGAACGGCAGCCGCAGCAGCGGCACGTGGCCGTCCCGGGCCCGCAGCTCGTCGGCCAGCGCGGGCTGCGCCGCGGCGAGCGCCCGGGCCTCGCCCAGCGACCAGCGCACCCCGCCCGCGGCGCCGAGCACGGCCGGCTCGTCGGTGACGGCGAGGACGGCGGCGAAGCCGACGCCGAACCGGCCGACCGCGGGCTCCTCGCCGCGCTTGGAGGAGGCGCGCAGGGTGGACAGCGACTCGACGGCCGCCGCGTCCAGCGGGGCGCCGGTGTTGGCGGCGGCCAGCACGCCGTCGGCCAGGGTCAGCCGCAGCCGCCCGGGGCCGTGCCCGGCCCGGACCGCCGCGTCGGCCGCGTTCTGCGCCAACTCGACCACCAGACGGTCCCGGTAGCCGCCGAGCGCCAGCTCCTCCTCGGCGTTGGCGTCCTCCCGGAACCGGGCCGGCGAGGCGGCCCAGGCGTCCAGCACCCGTCGGCGCAGCGCGGCGCTCCCGAACGGGTCCGCGGGGTGCTCGTCCGCGCCGCTGCCGATGATCCGAGGTTCCACTGGACCTGCCGCCTTCCGCCGCCCTGTACGTCGTAGGGGCATTCTTCCCTGCCCCACTGACTGCTCCCGACCACGCCCCGGTCCGACGGCGCCCCCACCCGTCGAATCCGCAGGCCGCGGAGCGGCGGAAGGCGCCCCGGTGGGGGCGGAAACGACCACGGCCGCCGAACGGCCCGGGCCCTGACGACGCCTGGACCACCACGGCCGCCGGGCCGGCACCCCACTGCCGGACCGACGGCCCGCCCCGCCGCCGCCCCGTGGACCCGGGGGTCCCCACGGACGGCAGGAAGGCCGGGGCCCGCGGTGGTCGGGCCCCTCGTCCGGAGGAATGCCGCGGCCCGCCCCACCGGTTCAGTGGGACGGGCCGCGAGGAGACCTCAGGAGTGGCCGAGCTCCTCCGCCGGGGCGTCCGGCTCGACCGAGCCGGAGGCGCGGTCCGGGTGGAGCTGCAGCGGCTCGACCACCAGCTCGTCCAGGATCAGCTCGGACGGCGCCGGCGGGGCCGGGATGACGGCCGCCTCGGAGTGCCCGCCGCAGCCGTACGCGAAGGAGACGATCTGGCCGTCGGCCGGACCGAACTCGTTGCCGCACACGCCGAAGGCCTGGCCGAGCGAGCCGCCGATCGGGATCAGGAAGCCGCAGCTGCTGCACGCGGCCGGCGCGGCCTGCGCCATCGGGGTCTGCGGGCCGTGCGCCTTCTCCCAGCGGTCGGCGGCCAGGTGCAGGCCGAGCCGGGAGAGCACCCGGCTGCGGCCCATGCCGAGCTCGTCGGCGACCGCGTTGATCTGGGCGCGGGCCGGCGCGGGCTGGACGTGCGGGTCGGTGACGACCACGTCCTCCTCGGCCGCGAGGGCGACCACGGAGTTCGGCGCGGGCTCGTCCTCGCCGCTCCAGCCGGGCTCCAGCCGCACGTCGTCGGCACCGGTCGGCAGCAGGTCGCCGGGGCCCATGTCGCCCGGGCGCAGCCGCTCGCTCCACGGCACCCACTCCGGCGCCAGCACCGCGTCCGGGCCGGGCAGCAGCACGACCTCGTCCAGCGTGACGTTCTTGGCGCGCGGCGCGCGGGCGACGGTGACCGCCCAGTGCCAGCCGCGGTAGGCCGCGTCCAGGCACTCGAAGCTGTGGGTGACGACGCGGTCGGCGTCCGCCTGCACACCCAGGTGCGGCCCGACCGCCTCCGCTCCGACGGCCTCCTCGGCAGCCTGGCGGGCGAGTTCGACGGCCTCGGCACAGAGCCGGTCGGGGGTACGGCTTCGCATCGCAGCACTCACGGCGTCGATTCTCTCCCAGTTCTTCTGTCGCCCACGGCGTGTTGCCTTCTCCGTCGCGGCTCGGTAGTCCCTCATCCATTCTGCGCGACCCGGGGCCGCCGCGGGTACCGGCCGCGCCGCTCGTCCGGCCTGCCGGCGCCCCTGCGCCCCGGCGGGCGGACCCTGGGGCAGGCTACCCGCCGGTCGGCGCCCCGGCACAGTCCGGGGCGGAGCCGACCCCTCCGGAGGCCGCGCCGAGCGGGTCCGAATCCCGCGTCACGGCGGCGATTCTGGGGCAGGATGGGCTTGTGGCGGACGACGACCCGTCGCAGCACGCACTGCGCGCCTCGCAGGCCGGCAGCCCCGACGAGGCGGACGCGGCGCCGCGACAGCAGCCTCCCGTCCCCGCTGCGGGCGAACCGCAGCCGGCGGACGGCGACCGGGCGTCCACCTCCCGGGTCAGCCTGGAGAAGTCCGGTCCGCCCGCCGCCGGGGCCCCGGGAACCGGCCCGCAGGACGTCCACACCCGCCACCTCCACGCGCTCGACGAGGACCTCGCCGAGGAGGCCGAGGAGTACCCCGAGCCGCGCCGCCACTTCCTGGTCCGCACCGCCTCCGCCGCCGGCCTGGGCACCGGCCGGCTGGTGCACGGCACCGGCCGCCGGATCCGCCGGGCCACCTCCGCCGAGGGCGCCGGCGAGTCCGGCCTGGCGAAGCTGATCGAACTGCACGCGCTGAACTCCTTCGGCGACATGCTGATCACCATCGCGCTGGCCTCCACCATCTTCTTCTCCGTCCCCACCGGCGAGGCCCGCGGCCGGGTCGCCCTCTACCTGCTGATCACGATGGCCCCGTTCGCCCTGCTGGCCCCGGTGATCGGCCCGCTGCTGGACCGGCTGCCGCACGGCCGTCGGGCGGCCATGGCGATGTCGATGCTGGCCCGGGCCGTGCTGGCCTGGACGATGGCCGGGGTGATCTCCGGTGGCGGCATCGCGCTCTACCCGGAGGCGCTGGGCGTGCTGGTGGCGTCCAAGGCGTACGGGGTGGTGCGCAGCGTGGTGGTGCCCCGGCTGCTGCCGAGCCGGCTGTCCCTGGTGAAGGCGAACTCCCGGGTCACCCTGGCCGGGCTGCTGGCCACCGGCGTGGCGGCCGCGGTGGGCGGGGCGCTGCACCTGATCGGGCCGGGCTGGCCGCTGCGCGGCGCCTTCCTGGTCTTCGTGGTCGGCACCCTGATGGCCTTCCACCTGCCGCACACGGTCGACTCGGCGAAGGGCGAGCAGCGGGCCGTGCTGCACGCCGAGCTGCCCGGCGAGGGCCGGGGTTCCCACCTGATCCACCACAAGCCCCCGAAGGTCAAGGCCTCGCTGCGCACCGTCGGCCCGTCGGTGGTGCTGGCCCTGCGGGCGATGGCGGGGATGCGCTGGCTGGTCGGCTTCCTGGTGTTCTTCCTGGCCTTCCTGCTGCGCACCGACCCGATCGGCGGCCTGCGGCCGACCCTGGCGCTGGGCCTGGTGGCGCTGGCGGCCGGGACGGGCAACGCGCTGGGGTCGGTGCTCGGCTCCTGGCTGCGCACCCGCGGCCCGGAGGCGACGGTCTCCGCGATGCTGCTGCTGGCGACCTGCGTGACGGCGGCGTCCGCGCTCTGGTACGGCGTGGTGACGGTGGTTCTGGTCGCCGGGGTGGCCGGGATGGCGGCCTCGCTGGGCAAGCTGGCGCTGGACGCGCTGATCCAGCGGGACGTCCCGGAGGCGGTGCGGACCTCGGCGTTCGCCCGTTCGGAGACGCTGATGCAGCTGTCCTGGGTGGTGGGCGGCGGGGTCGGCATCGTGCTGCCGCTGAACGGGGTGCTGGGCCTGTCGATCGCCGCCACGGTGGTCGGCCTGGTGCTGCTGTGGACGGTCCACTCGCTGCTGCGGCTGGGCCTGCGGCGGCACCCGGCCGCGCCCCGGGTGGCCTGACCCCGCTGACCGGGCGGCACGCGACAACACGCGGTGGCCGACCCCCGCGTAGCGTGATCGGCCGAGCCCGGTAGATTCTGACGCATGAGCCTCAATACCCGTGCCATCGCCGCCCTCGGCGCCGTCGTCGTGGTCGGCGCCGCCACGGTGGGCACCTCCGTCGCGATCGCCGCCGATCAGACCGAGCACATCAGCCACCGGGCCACCCTGACGGTCGGCACCACGTCGAAGGCGGCGGACCCGTTCTGCTGGAACAACGGCAGCCCGCTGACCGACGAGCAGCAGGACAAGTGCAAGACCGATGCCAAGCAGGCCCTGAAGGACGGCAAGCTGCCGTCCTCCGACGTGGTGCCGAGTGACCGGATCGGCGTCGGCGTCAGCCCGAACGTGGCCGAGACCGGCTGGTGGGCCTCCACGAACGGCGGCTCGTCCACCCAGGGCGGGCAGACCAGCCTGTTCTCGTACGCCCAGGGCCCGACCTTCTCCGGCCTCCAGACCGCCGGCTCGGTGCTGAACGCCAGCGGCCACACCCTGGTCACCGTGGTCGAGATCGACCGGAAGGCCGAGGCCCCGGTCGCCGTCTGGTACTTCCAGCTGAACGGCAAGAACGCCACCGACACCACCCAGGACTCCAGCAACGGCTGACGTCCCGCGATGACCGCGCACGTCGCCGACGCGCACCCCGGGCAGCCGGGCCCCGAACGGGCTCGGCTGCTCGTCGTCGTCGCGGTCCCGGCCGAGGCCGAGGCGGTGCTGCGCGGCCTGGCCGGCGAGGCCTGCGCCGTGACGCTGCCCGGCGGGGTGCTGCACCGCTGCGCCGGCGCGCCGGTGGACGTCCTGGCCGCCGGGGTCGGACCGGCCGCCGCCGCGGCCGCCGCCGCCTCCGCCCTGGCGGCCGGCTACTCGCGCGCTCGCCTCCGGGGCGCTCCTGACCCGGCGCCGACGGTGGGCGGGCACTGCGCCACCTCCTCCGTCGGCGGCTTGGCCCTTCTGCCTTCCGGCACCGGCGCGCCGCCCGGCGCGAATCCGTACGGCCTGGTCGCCTCGGCCGGGATCGCCGGCGGGTTCGCCCCGCACGCACCGGTCGGCACCACCGTGCTGGCCGACGCGATCGTCGCCGCCGACCTCGGCGCCGAGACCCCCGAGGGCTTCGCCGACGTCACCGAGCTGGGCTTCGGCACCGTCCGGCACACCCCGCCCCCGGTCGCCGTCGCGCTCGCCGCGAAGGCGCTGGCCGCACGCGAGGTCCGCGCCGTGACCGGCCCGGTGCTGACCGTCTCCACCGTCACCGGCAGCGCCGAGCGGGCCGCCGCCCTGGCCGCCCGTCACCCGGGCGCCGCGGCCGAGGCGATGGAGGGTTTCGGCGTGGCCGAGGCCGCCGTCCGGTACGGCGTGCCGGCCTTCGAGCTGCGCACCGTGTCCAACCCGGTGGGCCCGCGCGACCGGACCGCCTGGCGGATCGGCGAGGCGCTGGCCGCCCTGGAGAAGGCCTTCGCGGCCCTGCCCGTCCGAGAACTGATCGAGGAGGCCGGCCGTGGCTGAACGGCTGAGCATCGCGTACTCGCCCTGCCCGAACGACACCTTCGTGTTCCACGCCTGGGCGCACGGCGAGGTCCCCGGGGCGGACGCCCCCGAGGTGACCTTCGCCGACATCGACGTCACCAACGGCCTCGCCGAGCGCGGCGAGCTGGACGTGCTGAAGATCAGCTACGGTGCGCTGCCCTGGGTCCTGGCGGAGTACGCCCTGCTGCCGTGCGGCGGCGCGCTCGGGCGCGGCTGCGGCCCGCTGGTGCTCACCCTGCCGGGCGTCGGCTCCCCCGCGGACCTCGCCGGGAAGACGGTCGCGGTGCCGTCCGAGCGCTCCACCGCCTACCTGCTGTTCCGGCTCTGGGCGGCGCGGGCCGTGCCGGGCGGCTTCGGCGAGATCGTCGTCCTGCCGTTCCACGAGATCATGCCCGCCGTCCAGGACGGTCGGGTGGACGCCGGCCTGGTGATCCACGAGGCCCGCTTCACGTACCAGCAGTACGGCCTGCACAGCCTGGCAGACATGGGCGAGGCCTGGGAGCGGGAGACCGGCCTGCCGATCCCGCTCGGCGCGATCGTCGCCCGGCGCTCGCTGGGCGCCGAGCGGCTGCGCGAACTCGCCGCGACGATCCGCGCCTCCGTCCGGCAGGCCTGGGCGGACCCTTCGGCCAGCCGGGAGTACGTGCTGGCGCACGCCCAGGAGATGGACCCGGCCGTCGCCGACCAGCACATCGGGCTGTACGTGAACGAGTTCACCGCCGACCTCGGCGAGGAGGGCTACGAAGCCGTCCGCGCGCTGCTCACCCGGGCCGCCGCGGAGGGGCTGGTGCCCCCGCTCGACCCGGGTGCGCTCGCGTTCCCGTCGTAGGGACCGTTCAGACGGCTCAGACGTCGAACTGGTCGGCCACCGCGCGCAGCAGGCCGGCCAGCTTCTGGCCGGTCGGCTTGGCCGGGTAGCGCCCGCGCTGGAGGCCGGGCAGCACCGCGTCCAGGGTGGTGATCAGGTCCTGGACGATCGGCGCCATGTCGTCGGCGCTCCGGCGCTGGGCGGCGGCCACCGACGGCAGCGCCTCCAGCAGCTGCACGGCCATCGCCTGGTCCCCGCGGTGACCGGCGACCACGCCGAACTCGACCCGCTGGCCCGGCTTCAGCACGGTGACACCGGCGGGCAGCGCCTTGGTGTGGACGAAGACGTCGCCACCGTCGTCGCGCGACAGGAAGCCGAAGCCCTTCGTCTCGTTGAACCACTTGACCTGGCCGGTGGGCATCTCGAACAGTCCTCGAATGGGTGTGAGGGATCCCGGCCCGGGCCGGCGATCACTGGGTTGGGGTGGGAAGAAGACGACCGACCTCGACTCGACGCCCGCGGGCGCTCACGGCCGGTGCTTTGCCAGAAGCAGACTAACGGTCCGTCACTGCCTCATCCGCGTTCCGCGACGGATCCGCGTTCCGAGGCCCGTTCGGGGCGACGGGAACGCGGGGATCTGGCGGCCGCGGGCGACCCGGTACTGGCACGGCCGGGGCGCGGTTCGGCGCTGTCCATCGGCTCACACCCCCGGGTCTGAGGACACGGGACGCACCTGTAGCGCCCCTCGGCACCCCCTGCATACCCCCGCCCAGCAGGGATCAAAACGCATCGCTGCCGGGAAACTGCGCAACGTGACCGAGTCGCTCCGGTGAGCCGCTGCGGCGGGCGTTCTGCCAGACTGGACGGCGCAGACCGGGGCCCGACCGGGGCAGCCCGGCACAGCCCCGAGGAGTGAGCGGACGTGAGCAGCCAGAGCGCCGATCCCGGCGACGTGTACGTCAAGGCCGGGACGGTCGTCTTCGGCTTGGGCGCCCTCGCCACCCTGGTCACCTTCGTTCCGCTGTTCCTGCACCTGACGCCGCTGCCGACGGCCATGTACTGGCTGAGCATGCTGATGCCGGCCGGGTTCCTGTCCGCGCTGACCGGGCTGTTCCTGAACGCCCGGGCGCAGCGCGACCGGGCGCAGGCCCGGGAGTCCTAGCTAGGGCCTGCCGAGGTGCCGGTCGAGCCACTCCGGGAAGCCGGTGAGGTCGGCCAGCACCACGTCCGCCCCGGCCGCGCGCAGCTCGTCCGCGCCGTACGGGCCGGTGGCGACGGCGACCGCGACCGCCTCCGCGTGCCGGGCGCCCACGATGTCGCCGAGGTGGTCGCCGACGTAGATGCTCGCGCCGTTCGCCCGCAGCGCCTCGCCCTTGGTCTCCGCCCACAGGTCGCCGATCACGGTGTCGGCCCTCAGCCCGGCGTGCTCCAGGTGGAGCCGGGCGTTGGGCTCGTACTTGCCGGTGATCACCGCCACCCGCCCGCCGTGGGCGCGGACCGCCTCGACGGCGGCGTGCGCGCCGGGCAGCGGCACGGTCGGGGCGAAGGCGTGGTCGCGGTAGAGCTCGCGGTAGCGGTTCGCGGCCCGCTCCGCCTCGTCCTCCGGGAACCAGTTGCGGATCTCGTCCAGCAGCGGCGGACCGAGCCGGGTGACCGCCAGGTCCGCGTCGATGTGGGTGCCGGTCTCGGCGGACAGCGCCCGGTAGGTGGCGTGGATGCCCGGCCTGGTGTCCAGCAGCGTCATGTCGAGGTCGAAGCCGACGGTGAGCGGGGCGGGTGAGGTCGCAGGCATGGCGCCAGGCTACCGGGGGCCACCTGTGGGCCGAGAGGGCGGCAGCCGTGTGCGCTTAACCGCATTTCACGTCTGATTTCGGACATAATCGACGCACCCCCGATGCCTCACCGCCCGAGGACCCGCCGATGCCCCGGATCGCCCGCCGTACGCTCCTCGCCGGCCTCGGCGGAGCCGCGCTCACGGCGTGCACGTCCTCGTCCGGGGGCTCCCAACCACCGACCCCGGACGGCATCGAGGCGACCGGGTCGCCCTCCCCCGCCCCGGTGCCGCCGGTGACGGTGAACGCCGCGAACGGGCCGGTGCTGGTGCCGGGCGAGCCGCAGCGGGTGGTCGTCCTGGACACCGACGTGCTGGACTCCGCGCTGACCCTGGGCATCACCCCGGTCGGCGCCGCGCTCCCGGCCGCCGACACCCGCTTCCCCGACTACTGGCCGGCCTCCCGCACCGCGGAGATCCGGCTGGTCGGCCCGGCGGGCGCGCCCGACCTCGCCGCCGTACGGGCGCTGCGGCCGGACCTCATCCTCTCCAACCAGTCCCGCGACGGAGACCGGTACGACCAGCTGCGCGGAATCGCCCCGACCGTGCTCACCCAGACCTCCGGGGCGCCGTGGAAGGTGAACTTCCAGCTGCACGCCCAGGCGTTGAGCCGGGTGGCGGCCGCGGCGGCCTTCGTCACCGCTTACCAGAAGCACGCCGGGCAGGTGGCGCAAACGCTGTCGGAGGCGAAGCTGTCCGGACGCCGGGTGAGCCTGGTGCGCTTCGTCGAGGGCGGCGGGATCCGGCTGTTCGGACGGCAGAGCTTCCCCGGGATCGTGCTCGCCGACGCCGGGGTGGCGCGGCCGGACGCGCAGAACGTCGACCAGTCGGACTTCGAGATCCCGCTGGACCAGCTCGCCAAGGCGGACGGCGACCTGCTGCTCTACGCGACGTACGGCGACCCGGCGCGGGCGGGCACCGACGCGACGCTGGCGAGCCCGGATTGGCAGGCGCTCGGGGCGGTCAAGGCGCACCGGGTGCTCGAGGTGGACGACCAGCTGTGGTTCCAGGGGATCGGGTACACGGGCGCCAACTTCATGCTGGACGAGCTGCAGCGCTTCCTCGGGGCGTAGTCGGCGCACTGACGACATGTCGACTCGCCGGGAGTTGTGCAGGGGACCGGCTATTCCGACACAATGAGCCGCCAATCACAACAATCGTCCCGGGGGACAACACCATGTCAACTGCGGCAGCACCGACCGCTCCCGCCCGCAAGGGGAAGGCCGCCGCGTTCGGCTGGCTGATCAGCATCGCGTTCAACGTGGTCGCGCCGATCATGATCTACAACCAGCTGCACGACGCCGGCTACAGCGAGACCACCGCGATCCTGGCCTCCGGCCTCGGCCCGGTGGTCGACAGCGTCATCTACCTGGCCTGGCACCGCCGGATCGACGAGTTCGCCGTCGTCTCGCTGGTCTTCGTCGGCCTGACCCTGGTCGTCGCGCTGGTCGGCCCGACCGACCCGAAGATGCTGCTGGCCAAGGACTCCTTCGTCTCCGGCCTGCTCGGCGTGCTCTACCTGGTCTCGCTGGCCGCGCCGAAGCCGATCATGTTCTACTTCGGCCGCAAGTTCGCCACCGACGGCACCCCGGAGATGATCTCCTGGTGGAACTCGATGTGGCAGTACGAGGGCTTCCGCAAGGTCCAGCGCAACCTGACCCTCGTGTGGGGCATCGCCTTCGTGCTGGAGGCCGTGCTGCGGATCGTGTTCGTCTACACCCTGTCGCACGGGACGGTGGTGACGATCAACAACATCCTGCCGTACGTGGTGATCGGCGGGCTGGTGTACTGGACGATGACCTACGCCAAGCGGGCCAGCGCCCGCGGCCGGGCCGCCGCCGAGGCGGCTGCGGCAGCTGCCGCTTGATCTATGTCGAACTCGCGTAGCGGGCCGGGGAGATGCCGACCGCTGCGGTGAAGTCGCGGGTGAGGTGGGCCTGGTCGGCGTAGCCGAGTTCCGCGGCGAGCGCGGCCAGGTCCAACTTTCCTTCTGCTGCGGCGCGTTCGGCTGCCTCGTGCAGCCGGGCGCGGCGCAGCACCCACTTCGGGGAGGCGCCGACGTACTCGGCGAACAGCCGCTGGAGGCTGCGGACGGACACGCCCAGCTCGCGGGCCGACTCGTCCACCCGGCACAGGTCCGGGGAGCCGGTGATCCGCTCCACCATCGCGGCGACCTCCTCGGCGACCGGGTCGGGCGCGGGGAGGCGGGGGCGGAGGAAGTCGTCGACGAGTTCGGCGTCCGGGGCGTCGAGGATCCGGGCGTTGATCCGGTCCGTCTCCGGGCCGAAGTACTCGGCGGCGGGGACGGTCCGGTCGGCGAGGTCGCTCACCGGGTGCCCGGCGAGGGGCCGGAAGGCGCCGGGGCGGAACTTCACCCCCAGCACGTGCCCGGCCCCCTCCAGCCGGCGGACGAACAGCGAGCGGTCCACCCCGTAGACGAGGGCCCTGGGGGCCTCGAAGACGAGGTGGACGTTGGGGTGGGCGAGCACCTTCTGCTCGTACGGCGGGTGGCCTGTCAGGTCCCAGCGGACCAGCCAGTAGAACTCCACGAACCGCGCCACGGCGGCCGCGGGCGCCAACCGCTCCACGCTGATCAGCTCGGCTGCCCTGGCGGGATGCAGCACACCTCTGCCGAGGTCGGGTTCGGGAGCATCCATGATGGCCAGGCTAGTCGTCGCGTTTCTTCAAGACCGGGCAGCGCCGCCCGGCGCAGGCTTGGCGGCATGAACGCTCACCCGATGCACCCGTTCCTCGTCCGCGCCGCCGCTGCCGCGTCCGGCGTCGCCGCCGCCGTCCCGGCCGACCAGCCGCTGGACGCGCCGACGCCCTGCGGGGAGTTCGACGTGCGGGCGCTGATCAACCACTGGGTGCTCTACACCTCGCACGGCCTGGAGCACCGGGCCCGGCGCACCGAGCTGCCGGAGGAGCTGAGCTCCCGCGAGTTCACGGCCGATGCCGACTGGCGCACCGCGTACGCCGCGCAGTTGGAGCGGGCGGTGGCGGCCTGGGGCGAGCCGACCGCCTGGGAGGGGGACGTCGACCTCGGCGGGTCGCCCGTTCCGGCGGTGGGGATCGCCCGGATGCTGATCCTGGAGTTGGTGCTGCACGGCTGGGACGTCGCGCGGGCGGTCGGCGAACAGATCGCGGTCGACGAGGAACTCGCCCTGCTGGTCGGGGAGATCGTCGCGGAGAACGCCGAACTGTACCGGCAGTACGCGGGGTTCGCGGAGGCGGTGGCCGTGCCGGACGACGCCTCCGCGTGGGAGCGCGCGCTGGCGGCGTCCGGACGCGATCCGCGGTGGAAGGCCTGACCGGACTGGCCTCAGCCCATCAACTCCGGCGCGAAGTAGTCGCGCAGCCGAGCGATCTTCCCGTCGCGGATGCGGAAAATCTGCACCAGAGACACCACCACGTCGTCTCCGTCTCCGGCTCCGTCGAAGACCGTGTCGATCTCGGCGATGAACACGTCCGGGTCGGAGGTGGTGTGCAGGACGTAGCCGGACTTCTCCAGGTTGGGCGAACGCGCGCCCTTCACCGGGTGCTGCGCGTAGTACGCCGCCATGGCGCTGCGGATCTCCTCGCGGCCCACCAGCCTCCTGGGGAAGGCGGCACCGGCGGACATCAGCGGTGCCTCGAAGACACCGTCCTCGGTGAAGCACTCGGCGAGGGCGTCGGCGTTCCGGGTCAGGGCGCCGGCGTGGACGTAACTCTGGAAGATCTCCTGCGGTGTTCGGGACACGGTGACCTCCCTGGGCTCGACACTGAGGGCCACCCCATCACACATGCCGATCAGACGGGACACATGGCCGCGGTGAGTTTGGCGCGGAGGAGGCGGACCGCCGGGGACTGCTGGTCGCGGCGGGCGACCAGCCCGAGACGGGCGTTCGTGGCGGCGTCGGCGAACGGGACGGCCCGCAGGCCGGCGCCCTGTGCGGAGGAGGTGCTGAGGACGGCGACGCCCGCGCCGCGCTCGGCGAGGCGGAGCAGGGCGACCGGGGAGCTGGCGTCGATGTCCACCCGGGCGTCGAGGCCGAGCTGGGCGCAGGAGCGCTCGTAGGCGGCGCGGATGCCGGTGCCCGCAGACAGGCAGAGGACCTTCTCCCCGCCCAGGTCGGCGAGTTGGAGGGTGTCCCGGTCGAGCGGGTGACCGGCCGGGATGACGGCGGCGATCGGCTCGTCCACGACGACGTCGGCCTCCAGGCCCGGGTCGGTCTCGCCCGCGTAGCCGATCAGGGCCAGGTCGAGGGCGCCGGAGAGGACCTGCGCCTGGAGGAGGTCCGAGTGCCCCTCGTGCAGGCTCAGTTCGATGCCGGGATGGGTGCGACCGAGGTCCGCCACGGTGTCCAGGAACGGCGGGATCGAGCAGCCCGTGATCATGCCCAGCCGCACCCGGCCGCGCACCGCGTCGGCGAACTCGGCGGCGGTGTGCTGGATGGCTTCCAGGGTGGCGAGCGCGCTCTTGGCCAGCGGGAGGACAGCCTCGCCGGCCGGGGTGAGCCGGACCCGGCGGCCGGAACGTTCCAGCAGCTGCTGGCCCAACTCCCGCTCCAGCTTGGCCACCTGGGTGCTGATGCCGGACTGGCTGACGTGCAGGCGGTTGGCGGCGGCCGTGAAGGACCCCTCGTCGACCACGGCGACGAAGTAGCGCAGCTGGTGCATCTCCTTGACTTCCTCCCCCTCCTGAAGGGAGGGGGGTTCCCCTCAGCCTCGCGGCTGAGCCGCTGCGCGTGAGCGCGGCGGTGGGACGACTTCCTGCTTCACCGACGACCGCCCGCCCGGAGTGCTCCGTTGAGGTCTTACACCGTCTCCACAGGCTGCAACCGCCAGCCCGGCGGCCAGGATGTTCTTCGCCGCGTTGACGTCCCGGTCGTGGGTCGTTCCGCAGTCGCACGTCCACTCGCGGACGTTGAGCGGCATCCTGCCTCGCAGGGTGCCGCAGGTCGAGCACAGCTTGGACGAGGGGAACCACCGGTCAACGGTGATCACCTCACGCCCGTACCAGTCGGCCTTGTACTCCAGCATGGACCGCAGCTCGGTCCAGCTCGCGTCCGAGACCGCTCGGGCGAGTGTCCGGTTCTTGAGAATGTTCCGGACGGTCAGGTCCTCGATCACGATCGTTTGGTTCTCACGAACGAGTCGAGTGGTGAGCTTGTGCAGGAAGTCCCTGCGCCGGTCGGCGATCCGGGCATACGCCCGGCCGACCTTGATCCGGGCCTTCGCCCGGTTCGCACCGTCGCCCTTGGCCTTGCGGGCAAGGTCTCGCTGGGCCTTGGCGAGGCGTTCGCGGTCCTTGCGCTCATGCCTCGGGTTGGTGATCTTCTCTCCGGTGGAGAGCGTCACCAGGCTGGTGATTCCGGCGTCGATGCCCACGGCCGCGTTGACCGGTGCGGGCATGGCCGGCCGGTCGTCGCACAGCATGGAGACGAACCAGCGTCCGGCCGCGTCCTGCGACACCGTCACCGTGGACGGCGAAGCCCCCTCGGGGAGCGGACGCGACCAGACGATGGCCAGCGGTTCCGTCATCTTGGCCAGAGTCAGCCGGCCGTCCCGGTACCGGAAACCGCTGGTGGTGTACTCGGCGGACTTCCGGGACTTCTTCCGGGACTTGAACGTCGGGTACTTCGCCCGCCTGGCCCAGAAGTTGGCGAACGCGCCCTGCAGGTGCCGCAGCGCCTGCTGCAACGGGACCGACGACACCTCGGACAGGTAGGCCAGTTCCTCGGTCTTCTTCCACACCGTCAGCATCGCGGATGTGGCGTTGTAGTTCACCCGCTCCTGGCGCAGCGTCCACGCCTCGGTACGGGCCTGCAACGCCAGGTTGTAGACCTTGCGCACGCACCCGAACGTGCGCCACAGCTCAGCCGCCTGCGCATCGGTCGGGTGGAAGCGGTACTTGAACGCCCGCTTCACATGGCCACCAGTCATGCTCACAACCTAATGTGACAACAGGTTAGAGATCAAACCCGCGGGTCAGAGCACTACGGTCCGCCTTTGCGGCGAATCGCAGCCCCTGTCCTGCTCCGCAGGAGTTTCGTTTCCTCCCCCGGCTGAAGCCGGGGGTATCCACGAAAGGAATCCGATGACCGGTGACGACATGCGACGGGCGTGCCGGCCGCCCGGCGGATGCGGCGGACGGCCGGGCCGGCCAGGTCGTCACCGTCCGTGACAGCGATGGCCAAGCGAGGGGGTCACCGGCGATGGTCCTCGCCTCGGATCCCCTTGCCTGCATCGGCTGTTTCACCCCGGCGGGCAGGTCGGCGGTCAGCCCGCGGCAGCGGTTCGCAGATCCTCTGCGGTCAGCAGCGACAACAGACTGATGCCCTCCGCCGCGAGGGCATCGGCACCGCCTTGCTCACGGTCGATCACGCACAGGGCCTCGTTCACGACGGCCCCGAGGCCGCGCAGGTCGGCGGTCGACAGCACGATCTGTCCGCCGCTGGTGACCACGTCCTTGACCACCAGCACACGGCGGCCGACCACATCGGCGCCTTCGGCCAGGCGGCAAGTGCCATACGGCTTGGCCTGCTTGCCCACGAATGCGCACGGCAGGCCGGTGTGCCGGCCGAGCGCGGTGACCACGGGAATGCCGCCCATCTCCAGGCCGGCCAGGACCTCGGCCCCGGACGGCACGAGCGGGGCCATCCGCTGGGCGACCTTTAGCTGACATTCCCTCAGCGTCACTACCATCACCAATGGTGATATCAGGCATCAGATCTATATGTTGGACGGATAGGTTGGCCCGGGCGGAGGATTGAGGCATGACGACGACGAAGACTGCGCGTGAGCTTGCCGAGACCTACTTCACCGCCTGGGAGGCGGGCGACTTCGAGACCGTCCGGGGCCTGCTGGCCGAGGACGTCGACTTCGTCGGGGCACTGGGCACGGCGTCCGGGATCGAGGAGGCGCTGGGCGGGCTGAGGGGCCTCGGCCAGGTGCTGGAGAAGATCGACGTGAAGGCGCGGGTCGCGGACGGCGACGAGGTGATCACCTGGTTCGAGCTGTGCACCACGGTTGCGCCGCCGGCGCCGACGGCGAACTGGATGCACGTGGAGAACGGGAGGATCGCGCGGATCCGGGTGGCCTTCGACCCGCGCGGGCTGCTGGCGGGGTTCGAGAAGAAGAGCTGAGGCGAGGGGCTGGGCGGGGCGGGGCGGGCCGAACAGCGGGGGCAGGGGGCCGTGATCGCCGGGGGGCGGTGACGGCCCTCTTCGGCTGTTAGCGCTCAGGCGTCCTCGTCTGGCGGGGTCGCCTTGAGGGCGGTGATGACGCCCAGGGCGACCGTGGCGATCGCGAGGGCGAGGAGGACGGCGAAGGCCGCCCCGATCAGGAATCGCACGGGTGCTCGCGGTCGGCGTCGAGGAGCAGCACAAGGAGGTTCAGGAGGGTCGAGGTGGGCGCCGTGTTGAAGCGGACGAGGATCCGGCCGTCGAGGGTGTGGTCGAGGTCGGCGGAGGGCCAGATGAGGCCGAACTTCTTGCCGCGCTCCTGGAGTTCGGCGAGGAGCGTGCGGATGTGGTCGTCGGTGTAGGCGCGGATCCGGGGGTCGGTGGGCTTCATGGGGAAGCGGCGCTTCACTCGGCACCGCCCAGGTCGCACTCGAACCAGATGGTCTTGCCGCGTTTCTGCGGGTCGATGCCCCAGCGGTCGGTGAGGCCCTCGACGAGCTGGAGGCCCCGGCCGGACTCGGCGAGGAGGTGGTGGGGCTGCATGTCGGGCAGGATCGGGCTCTCGTCCGAGACGGCGACCCGGAGGGTGTTGGCGGTGAGGGAGAGGATCTGGACGACCGGCGCGGGGGTGTTCGCGTGGCTCCAGGCGTTCACGATCAGCTCGCCGAGGGCGAGTTCGGCGTCGAAGGTGTCCGAGGGCGGCCAGCCGAGGCGGGTCATGGCGTCCTGGAGGGACTGCTTGGCGAGGGTGAGCGAGGGCGTGTTGAGGTGACGCATGGGAGTTCTCCCGGCGTGGTTGAGAAGGAAGATCCGGCGGACATGGGTCGCCGTGAGCCAGGCCAGGCAAATGGGCGTGGCTGCTCTGCGGTGCCTGCTGGCAGGCATTACTGACGATCCGTCGGATCGATGTGGTATCGACCATTCAGCAGCCGCATCACGTGTGATTCCAAATCCGGATAGGTTCACCCTCAAGTGGACCCCACGCCTGGCGGCGCGGCAGACTTGGCCCACATCGGCAAGGAAGGGACCAATGCCGCCGCGACTCAACCCGACGCTCCGTCAACGCCGGATCGGGACCGAGCTTCGGAAGATGCGCGAGGCCGCCGGGCTGTCGACCGGTGCCCTCAGCAGGGACCTCGGCATCGACAGGACTCAGGTCAGCCAGATAGAGGCAGCCAAGGTCGGCGTGAGCCCGGAGCGGCTCCGCTCATTCGCCGCCGCCTGCAAGTGCATGAACGAGCCCCTGATCGATGCGCTTGAGTCCATGGTCCAGGACCGCTCCAAGGGCTGGTGGGATGAGTACCGCGGCACCGTGCCGGGCGGCTTCCTTGAGAACGCCGAGCTGGAGAAGACCTCCCGCGAGCTCATGCTGTGGGTCCTCACCCACATGCCTGGCCCGTGTCAGACCATCAACTACGCCTCGGCTGTCTTCGGGCGAGTTTTCCCTCCACTCCCTCGGCATGAGGTGGAGGCACGGACCGCATTCAGAATGCAACGCAAGACCGACCTGCGTCGCAATCCGAAACCGCTGACGGCCTTCATCTACGAATCAGTGCTGTGGACTCGGTTCGGAGGAACGCAGATCCTCAAGGAGCAACTCGGCTCCCTGCTCGATGACTCCGATCTGCCCTAGATGTCCATTCGAGTCGTGCCGTTCGACATCGAGACCTTCCCTGGTGCCGTCGAGAACCTCACCTACGCGTTCGGCGCCATCTCTGAGCTCGATACGGTCGAGCGAGAGTCCTCGCGTGACTCCGAACACCTTGATGCGACCAGTGAACTGGCCAGCTATCGAGCCATCTTCGAACAGACTGAAGCGCTCGCGCTGAACGAAAGCGACTCCCGCGACCTGATTCGCAAGATCGCGCGAAACCTATGAAAGGCCCATTGTGACCGGAATCGAGTGGCAGAAGTCCACATTCAGCGGATCGACCGAGAACTGCGTGGAGGTGCGTACGACCAACGGGGCAGTTGAACTCCGCGAGTCCGACGAAGGCCACCTCATCCTCCGCACCACCCCCGCGACCTTCTCCGCCCTTCTCCACGGCATCAAGGCCGGCGAATTCGACCATCACGCCTGACGTGCTATCTCATGCCGAAGTAGGAAGTCGGCCCGGCCGACTTCCTGCTCCGTGCGCCATCTGCCTCGGATCGCCGGATCTTTGGGCGCATCCCGCCTTGCGGCGGCGGGGCATGAGAACCCTCGGAGCGAGCGGAGGGGGAGGGCCCCAGCGGAGCGGCGAGGACCAACGTTAGGGCCCCTGGCGCCGCGCTTCGCGGCGCCAGGGGCCCTGGAAAAGCACTATCGACCCCACGGGCTATGTGGTGATGCGTCACGGCGCTGATCCCACAGCGTCGATCCTTGCGTTCGATGCTGATGAGTGGGCCGCGTTCAAGGCGGGCGCCGCCGACGGCGAATTCAACGATCTCCGTGAACAAGCCTCGACAATTGATTGAGAAGTCGTGATGTGACCTCACGTCGGTTCCGGACCGCGGCCTGGACACACCAGCTTTCACGGATATTGGCTTCTCGATGCGTTTTGCCGGTGCCCTCTCAGCATGCTGAGAGGGCACCGGCGTAGAGCAGCCGCCTCTAAAGGGGCTGGGGCTCTGTTGCGGAAGTAAGGCGCGCGAGGGGGTGGGTGGGCTCGTCGAATCGGTAGGGCATGAATGAGTGGGGCCCGGTGCTGTGCTCGCGCGGCACCGGCCCCTGGGGAAAGTCCCATGCCGTCCGGTCGGAAGAGCTCCAGGGAAACGGTCAGCGCACACATGTCCGACTCAACGCCCAAGGAGCGAGAAGGGGGAGAACCCACCCCTTGCCACTCTCAACGTATAGCGCACGGGGGGTCTTGCGGCAAGGCCCCCTTGGGGGCGCACAATCGCTGGCCTCAGATCGGAGCTGATGCCATGACCCCCCTGACCACCAGTGCTTTCGACCTGCCAGAGCGCCTGTCCGCGAAGGCCGATCCCGCGCTCGTCGCGGCCGACGAGCGGCATTTCGCGGCCATCGCGGAGAGCCTGGAGCGGGCGATCGCCGAGCTGTCCGAGCAGTTGGACGCGGTGCGCCGGGCGCCGGGTGGTGCCGGGCAGGCGGCGATGGACCGGGACATCGAGGTCCACCGGTTGAGCGGGCGGCTGCGTGCCCTGCGCCGCTACGGCCTGGATCTGTGCCTCGGGCGCGTGGTGACCGCGGAGGGCGCCGAACCCCTGTACGTGGGCCGGCTGGGGCTCACCGACGGTGACGGCCGTCGGCTGCTGGTCGACTGGCGTTCGCCCGCGGCCGAGCCGTTCTTCGCGGCGACCCACGCCGACCCGATGGGTCTGGTGAGCCGTCGCCGGTACCGCTGGAGCCTCGGCCGGATCGCCGACTACTGGGACGAGGTGTTCACCGCGGAGGGCCTGGAGGGGCACGCCGCGTTGGACGACCAGTCCGCCTTCATCGCCAGCCTGGCCGGCAACCGGTCGGCCCGGATGCGGGACGTGCTCGCCACCATCCAGGCCGACCAGGACGCGATCATCCGGGCCGGCTCGCGCGGCGCCCTGGTGGTCGACGGCGGCCCGGGCACCGGCAAGACCGTGGTCGCCCTGCACCGTTCCGCCTACCTGCTGTACTCCGACCCCCGTCTCGGCCACCGGCGCGGCGGGGTGCTGTTCGTCGGCCCGCACCAGCCGTACCTGAACTACGTCGCCGACGTCCTGCCCAGCCTCGGCGAGGAGGGGGTGCGCACCTGCACCCTGCGGGATCTGCTGCCGGAGGGCGCGGGGGCGGCGGAGGAGGCCGATCCGGAGGTCGCGCGGCTGAAGTCGTCGGCGGACCTGGTGCGGGCGATCGAGAAGGCCGTCCGGTTCTACGAGGAGCCGCCGACCGAGGGGATGGTGGTCACCACCCACTGGGCCGACCTCTGGCTGAGCGCCGAGGACTGGTCCGAGGCCTTCGACGCCCCGGACCCGGGCACCCCGCACAACGAGGCGCGCGAGCAGATCTGGGACGAGCTGGCCGCGATCCTGCTGGACAAGCTGGAGCAGGACGAGGACGAGGAGGTCTCGCCCGAGTCGTTCCGGCGTTCGCTGCGCCAGGACCGGGAGCTGGTCGAGACGCTCAACCGCGCCTGGCCGCTGCTCGAGGCGACCGACCTGGTCGGCGACCTCTGGTCGGTGCCCGCTTACCTGCGGATGTGCGCGCCCCACCTGACCACCGAGGAGATCCGCACGCTCCAGCGCAAGCACGCCCCGCAGGCCTGGACGCTCTCCGACCTGCCGCTGCTGGACGCGGCCCGCCGGCGGCTCGGGGACCGCGAGGCCACGCTGCGCCTGGGCCGCCACCGGGCCTCGGTGGCGGCAGAGCGCGAGCGGATGGCGGACGTGATCGGCGACCTGCTCCAGGCCGACGACGACGGCGAGGGCGTGGTGACGATGCTGCGCGGCCGGGACCTCCAGGACACCCTGATCGACGAGGGTGCGCTGCCCGGCGTCGACGCGGACCCGCTGGCCGGCCCGTTCGCCCACATCGTGGTGGACGAGGCCCAGGAGCTGACCGACGCGCAGTGGCAGATGCTGCTGCTGCGCTGCCCGTCCCGGAGCTTCACCATCGTCGGGGACCGCGCCCAGGCCCGGCACGGCTTCACCGAGTCGTGGCAGGAGCGGCTCGAGCGGATCGGACTCGACCGCATCACCATGGCCTCGCTCGGCATCAACTACCGCACGCCGGAGGAGGCGATGGCGCAGGCCGAGCCGGCCATCCGGGCGGCGCTGCCGGACGCCAACGTGCCGACCTCGGTGCGCAGCAGCGGCATTCCGGTCCGGCACGGGTCGGTGGCGGAGTTGGCGGAGGTGCTGGACACCTGGCTCGCCGAGCACGACGAGGGCATCGCCTGCGTCATCGGCGCTCCGGGCTTCGAGGAGCGGTCGCGGATCCGCTCACTCACTCCGGAGCTGGCCAAGGGACTGGAGTTCGACCTGGTCGTCCTGGTCGATCCGGAGGCCTTCGGCGAGGGCGTCGAGGGGGCGGTCGACCGCTACGTGGCGATGACCAGGGCGACCCGGCAGCTCGTCATCCTGCGGAGCAACTGATGCGCCACGCGCGGTACGGCGGCCGGCGCGTCCCCCGGTCGGGTGACGGGGCTGTCGGTCACCGGCGTCCGCGGGCCAGACTGGCCCGATGGACGAGGACGAACCGCTGGCGGCGTGGGCCGCGCGCCGGGAGCAACGGCTGCGGCCGGTCGGTCAGTTGAGGGTGGTACGGCTCACGGACGGGCAGCAGCGCGGCGCCCATGTGACGCCGGACGGGCCGCGGCTGATCGTGCGCTGGGACGGCTACCAGTGGCTGCCGGAGACGGTGGCCGAGGACTACGCCGCCGCCCAGCGGATCCTGCACGGGATCGAGGGCGACGGCGTCCGGCGTCCGCCCTACTCGGCGCCGCGACCGCGCAAGGCCCCGGGGCGCCACCGCCGGCCGTAGCCCGCGCCGGCGCGAGCTCCCGGCGGCATGGCGAAGGGGGCCCGGCACACTCGGCGCCGGACCCCCGGGCGGTCAACGCCCGCTGCCCGCAGGTCAGTTGTGGGCGTGCAGGTCCGCGTTCAGCCCGCCCCAGGAGCCGGAGCGGGCGATGACCTCGACCGCGCCGGTCTGCGAGTTGCGGCGGAACAGCAGGTTGTCCTGGCCGGACAGCTCGACGGCCTTGGCCACCGTGCCGTCCGGGGTGGTGACCCGGGTACCGGCGGTGACGTACAGGCCGGCCTCGACCACGCAGTCGCTGCCCAGCGAGATGCCGATGCCCGCGTTGGCGCCGAGCAGGCAGCGCTCGCCGACCGAGACGACCTGCTTGCCGCCGCCGGACAGGGTACCCATGATCGACGCACCGCCGCCGATGTCGCTGTGGTCGCCGACCACGACGCCGGCGCTGATCCGGCCCTCGACCATCGAGGTGCCGAGGGTGCCGGCGTTGAAGTTGACGAAGCCCTCGTGCATCACGGTGGTGCCGGCCGCCAGGTGCGCGCCGAGCCGGACCCGGTCGGCGTGGGCGATGCGCACCCCGCTCGGGGCGACGTAGTCGGTCATCCGCGGGAACTTGTCGATCCCGTACACGGCCAGCTGGCCGCCCTGGGCGCGGACGGCGAGGCGGGCCTGCTCGACCTTGTCCACCGGGACGGGACCGATGCTGGTCCACGCGACGTTGGCGAGCAGGCCGAAGATGCCGTCCAGGTTCTGGCCGTGCGGCTGGACCAGGCGGTGGCTGAGCAGGTGCAGGCGCAGGTACACGTCGTGGGTGTCCAGCGGCTTCTCGTCCAGCGAGGCGATGGTGGTGCGCACGGCGACCACCTCGACGCCGCGGCGGGCGTCGGCGCGCAGGGCGTCGGCGGCGCCGGCGCCGAGCTCGGCCTCGGCCTGCTCGGGGGTCAGGCGCACGGTGCCGGCCGGGCCGGGCTCGGCGGCCAGCGCGGGGGCGGGGTACCAGGTGTCGAGGACGGTGCCGTCGGCGGCGATGGTGGCCAGACCGGTGGCGACGGCGCCGTTCGGAGCGGGGGAGGTGGATTCAGCAGTCACACTGTGCACGTTAACCAATGCGGGGCCCCGCTGCCGAACACGCCCAGCGTCCGGACACGCCGGTCGGACCCGCAGGCCAGCGGGGTGCCGGGCCGGAAAACCCGGTGCTCGGACGCTCACCACTGGGCAATACTCGGCCGGGTGTTCATGTCGATTTCCACCACCGGCAGCACCGAGAGCCCGGCCACGGATCTCGGGTTCCTGCTGCACAAGCATCCCGGCAAGGTCCAGCGGTTCACGACGTCGCACGGCGAGGCCCACGTCTTCTACCCCGAGGCGGGGGACGAGGTCTGCACGGCGGCGCTGCTGCTGGACATCGACCCGATCGCCCTGGTCCGCAAGGGCCGGGGCAACGGCAAGGGCCGGGGCGGCTCGCCCGACTTCGCGCTCTCCCAGTACGTCAACGACCGCCCGTACGCCGCGTCCTCGCTGCTCGCGGTGGCACTGCGGACGGTGTTCCGCTCCGCGATGAAGGGCGACTGCCAACTGCGCCCGGAGCTGCCGGGGCGGCTCCGTCCGCTGCGGATCGAGCTGCCCGCCGTGCCCGCGAACGGCGCGGGCGAGGGCGGCGGCCCGGCGATGGTGGCCCGGCTGTTCGAGCCGCTGGGCTGGCGGGTCGAGGCGGCGGCGATCCCGCTGGACGAGGCTTTCCCGGAGTGGGGCGAGTCCCGCTACGTGCGGGTCGTGCTCGCCTCGGACGCGATCCGGCTCGCCGACGCGCTCCAGCAGCTGTACGTGCTGCTGCCGGTGCTGGACGGCGCCAAGCACTACTGGGTCGCCCCGGACGAGGTGGACAAGCTGCTCGCCGCCGGTGAGGGCTGGCTGGCCGCCCACCCCGAGCGCGCCCTGATCGCCCGGCGCTACCTGTCCCGGCGCTGGTCGCTGACCCGGGCCGCGATGGAGCGCCTGGAGCTGGCCCGGCTGGCGGAGGCGGACGACCGCGAGGTCGAGGAGATCGACAACGCGGTCGACGACCGCCCGGACGAGGAGTCCGCCGAGTCCGCCGAGTCCGCCGAGTCCGCCGAAACGGCCGAGACCACCGAGCCCCGGCAGCCCTCGCTCGCCGAGCAGCGCCGCGCCGCGATCCTCGCCGCCCTGCGCGACAGCGGCGCGGCCCGGGTCGCCGACCTCGGCTGCGGCCAGGGCGAGCTGATCGGCGAGCTGCTGAAGGACGCCCGGTTCACCGAGATCCTCGGCGTGGACGTGTCCGCGCGGGCGCTGCAGGCGGCGAACCGCAAGCTGCGTCTGGCGCGCCTGCCCGAGCGGCAGGCGGCCCGGGTGACGCTGGCGCAGGGCGCGCTGACGTACACCGACGCCCGGCTGAAGGGCTACGACGCGGCGGTGCTGTGCGAGGTGATCGAGCACCTGGACCTGCCGCGGCTGCCCGCGCTGGAGTACGCGGTGTTCGGCGCGGCCCGCCCGAGGGCCGTGGTCGTCACCACGCCCAACGTCGAGTACAACGTCCGTTGGGAGAGCCTGCCGGCCGGCCGTGCCCGGCACGCCGACCACCGCTTCGAGTGGTCGCGCGCCGAGTTCGAGGCCTGGGCCGGGAAGGTCGCGGCGGCGTACGGGTACACGGTGGAGTTGCGCCCGGTCGGCCCCGAGGACCCGGAGGTCGGCCCGCCGACCCAGCTGGCCCTGTTCCGCACCGCGACCCCCACGACGCCCGAAGCCGCGACCACCACGACGCCCGAAGGAGGCGAGACCCGATGACCGACGACGCCACCAGCACCGACGCCACCAACACCGACGCACCCCAGCCGGAAGCGCCCGAGCGCACCACCATCCCCCGCCGCCTCCCCGTCACCGACGTCTCCCTGGTCGTCCTGATCGGCACCAGCGGCTCGGGCAAGTCCACCTTCGCCCGCCGCCACTTCCTGCCCACCCAGGTGATCTCCTCCGACTTCTGCCGGGGCCTGGTCGCCGACGACGACAACGACCAGTCCGCCTCCGCCGAGGCCTTCGACGTCCTGCACTACATCGTCGGCAAGCGCCTCGCCGCCGGCCGCCTCACCGTGGTGGACGCCACCAACGTCCAGCCGGAGGCCCGCCGGCAGCTGGTCGCGATCGCCCGCGAGCACGACGTGCTGCCGATCGCGATCGTGCTGGACGTGCCGCCAGGCGTGTGCGCCGAGCGCAACCGTTCCCGCCCGGACCGCCAGCTGCCCGCCCACGTGGTCCCGCGTCAGCACCGTGAACTGCGCAGGTCGCTCCGGGGCCTGGAGCGCGAGGGCTTCCGCAAGGTGCACGTCCTACGGGGCGAGGCCGAGGTGGCGGCCGCCGAGATCGAGCTGGAGAAGCGCTACAACGACCTGCGCCACCTCACCGGCCCGTTCGACATCGTGGGCGACATCCACGGCTGCCGCTCCGAGCTGGAGACCCTGCTGGACCGCCTCGGCTACACCCTCGCCCGGGACGCCGAGGGCCGTCCGGTGGACGCGGCCCACCCGGCGGGCCGCACCGCCGTGTTCGTCGGCGACCTGGTCGACCGCGGCCCGGACACCCCGGGCGTGCTGCGCCTGGTGATGGGCATGGTGGCGGCCGGCCACGCGCTCTGCGTGCCCGGCAACCACGAGAACAAGCTCGGCCGGACGATGGACGGCAAGAAGGTCACTGTCTCGCACGGCCTGCAGGAGTCGCTGGACCAACTGGCCGGGGAGTCCGAGGAGTTCAAGGCCGAGGTGCGCGCCTTCATGCGCGGCCTGGTGAGCCACTACCTGCTGGACGGCGGCGCCCTGGTGGTCTGCCACGCCGGTCTGCCGGAGCGGTACCACGGCCGCGCCTCCGGCCGGGTGCGCTCGCACGCGCTGTACGGGGAGACCACCGGCGAGACCGACGAGTACGGCCTGCCGGTGCGCTACCCGTGGGCGGAGGAGTACCGGGGCCGGGCGCTGGTGGTCTACGGCCACACCCCGGTGCCGAGCGCGAGCTTCCTCAACAACACCATCTGCCTGGACACCGGCTGCGTCTTCGGCGGCAGCCTGACCGCGCTGCGCTACCCGGAGCGCGAGCTGGTGAGCGTCGAGGCCGAGCGGGAGTGGTACGCCCCCGTGCGCCCGCTGCTCGCCGACGCGCCGGGTGCCCGCGAGGGCCGTCCGCTGGACCTCGCCGACGTGGCCGGGCGCCGGATCGTGGAGACCGGGCTGCACGGGCGGGTGGCCGTCCGGGAGGAGAACGCGACGGCCGCGCTGGAGGTGATGAGCCGCTTCGCGCTGGACCCGCGGCTGCTCGCCTACCTGCCGCCGACCATGGCGCCGAGCCCGACCTCCCGCCGGGAGGGCTACCTGGAGCACCCGGAGGAGGCCTTCTTCGCCTACCGCGCGGACGGCGTCCGGCACCTGGTCTGCGAGGAGAAGCACATGGGCTCGCGCGCGGTGCTGCTGGTCGCCCGGGACGGCGCCGCGCTGGAGCGGCGCTTCGGGGTGGCGGGCCCGGGCGCGATCTGGACCCGGACCGGCCGGGCCTTCCTCGACGACGAGGAGCTGACCGCCGCCGTGCTGGGCAGGGTCCGGTCGGCGGCCGAACGGGCCGGGTTGTTCGAGGAGTTGGGCACCGACTGGCTGCTGCTGGACGCCGAGCTGATGCCCTGGTCGCTGAAGGCGGTGGAACTGCTGCGCCGCCAGTACGCGGCGGTCGGCGCGGCGGCCGGCGCCGCGCTGCCCGAGGTGCTGTCGGCCCTGGAGCAGGCGGCCGCGCGCGGGCTGGAACTGGGGGAGCTGACCGCCCGTCAGCGCCGCCGCGCCGCCGACGCGCGGGCCTTCACCGAGTCGTACCGGCGCTACTGCTGGCCGACCGAGGGCCTGTCGGGCCTCCGGCTCGCACCGTTCCAGCTGCTGGCCGCCGAGGGGGCGAACCTCGCGGCGCGCCCGCACGACGAGCACCTGGCCTGGATCGACCGCCTGGTGGACGCCGACGAGGCGGCCGCGGCGGAGGACGGCGACGCGCGGCAGCCCGTGCTGCACCGCACCGGACGGGTCCTGGTGGACACCGAGGACGAGGCCTCGGTGGCCGCCGCCACCGCCTGGTGGGAGGACCTGACGGCGGCGGGCGGCGAGGGCATGGTGGTCAAGCCGCTGGCCTCGGTGGTGCGGACGGCGCGCGGCGAGGGCCGTCCGGGCGGCCTGGTGCAGCCGGGGCTTAAGGTGCGCGGCCGGGAGTACCTGCGGATCATCTACGGCCCGGACTACACCGAGCACCTGGACCGGTTGCGGATGCGCTCGCTGGGCCACAAGCGCTCGCTGGCGCTGCGTGAGTACGCGCTGGGCCTGGAGGCGCTGGACCGGCTGGCGGCCGGGGAGCCGCTGTGGCGGGTGCACGAGCCGGTGTTCGCGGTGCTCGCGCTGGAGTCGGAGCCGGTCGACCCGCGCCTGTGAAGACCGGCTGAAGGAGGGGAGTCCCGCGCCGGGACTCCCCTCCCTCGGCACCATTCTGTATAGAAATTCCGGTCATCGTATAGACTTGCCACCTTCCCCCAGTCCCGTCACCCCAGGAGCCCGGTATGGCCTTCAACCTCCGGAACAGGCACTTCCTCAAGGAGCTCGACTTCACGCCCCAGGAGTTCCGCTACCTGGTGGACCTCGCGGCCAGTCTGAAGGCGGCCAAGTACGCGGGCACCGAGCAGCCCCGGCTGCGCGGGAAGAACATCGCGCTGATCTTCGAGAAGACCTCCACCCGCACCCGCTGTGCCTTCGAGGTCGCCGCGCGCGACCAGGGGGCCGGCACCACCTACCTGGACCCGGCCGGCTCGCAGATCGGCCACAAGGAGTCCGTCAAGGACACCGCCCGGGTGCTCGGCCGGATGTTCGACGGCATCGAGTACCGCGGCCACGGCCAGGAGATCGTCGAGGAGCTGGCCCAGCACGCCGGCGTCCCGGTCTGGAACGGACTGACCGACGAGTGGCACCCCACCCAGATGCTGGCCGACGTGCTCACCGTCACCGAGCACACCACCAAGCCGCTCACCGAGGTCGCCCTCGCCTACCTCGGCGACGCCCGCTCCAACATGGGCAACTCGCTGCTGGTCACCGGCGCCCTGCTCGGCATGGACATCCGGATCGTCGCCCCGCGCACCCTCTGGCCGGCCGAGGAGGTGCGGAAGGCGGCGCAGGCGCTGGCCGAGGAGACCGGCGCCAGGATCACCCTGACCGAGGACGTGGCCGAGGGCGTGGCCGACGCCGACTTCCTCTACACCGACGTCTGGGTCTCGATGGGCGAGCCCAAGGAGGTCTGGGCCGAGCGGATCGAGCTGCTCAGGCCGTACCAGGTGTCCATGGACACCGTCCGGGCCACCGGCAACCCGAACGTGAGGTTCCTGCACTGCCTGCCCGCCTTCCACGACCTCGGCACCGTGGTCGGCCGGCAGATGTACGAGGCGACCGGCATGACCGAGCTGGAGTGCACCGACGAGCTGTTCGAGTCGGCGCACTCCATCGTGTTCGACCAGGCCGAGAACCGCCTGCACACCATCAAGGCGGTCCTGGTCGCCACTCTCGGCTCCTGACGCCACCCTCGGCTCCTTCGGCTCCTGAGGAGCCGCGCGAAAGGGTCAGCGTGCCAGCCTGACGCAGGCCACCCGGTCGGCGGCCGCGTGCCGACCGGCCGGGGTGCCCGCGTGCAGCACCAGCGAGCGCGCCCCGCCGGGCCGCGGCTGCCACTCCACCGCGGCCCTCGCGGTGGCGCCGCCCCGCCCGTCGGTGCGCAGCACCAGCCGCAGTTCGTTGCGGTCGTTGGCGTACGCCGGGTCGGTGGACGGCTGCACCGGGTCGACCACGTCCTGGTAGTGCGGCCCGGAGGAGGCCGGATCGGCCCCGCAGTCGCCGGTGTGCAGGTGCACCGGGAACTCGTGGTCGGGGGCGAGCCCGGCCACCGTCAGGGTGAGCACCGTCCGCCCGGGCACCGGGCGGTCGGTGACGACCCGGACGTGCGAGCCGTACGGCACCAGGTCGTCGGCGTAGCTGATCGCGGCCGGCGGGACGAAGGCGGTCGCCGGGTCGAAGGCCGCCTCCGTCACGGAGACCGGCGAGGCGGCGGGGGCGAGCAGGGCCAGCGGCAGCAGGGCGGCGGCGAGCGGAGTGGGCATCGGGTCGGGCCTTCCACGGGCAGGGCGACGGTCGCCCTGCTAACGGCCCCGCGCCCTCGGGGACACTCAGCCGACCTCGCGCGCGATCCCCCGGATCTCGCAGCGCGGCCCGCTGGCCCGCATCAGCCGCAGGTCGGCGGTGACCAGCGGCGCCCCGTACCGTTCGGCGACCGCGACGTACGCGGCGTCGTCCGGGGTGAGGTTGTCCTTGAGCTCCCAGATCCGGCCGAGCAGCGGCGCCACCTCGATCTTGCGGATGGTCACCGCGGCCAGTTCGCCGGTGAGTTCGGCGACCCGCTCGGCGGTCAGCTCCTTGGCGAGGTAGAGGCCGCGCAGGGACTGCATCACCTCGATCACGATGTGCTCGGGCGCAGCCCAGTCGCCGTCGACGGCGAGTTCGGCCCGGGCGCGGTCCCCTCGCGGTCCCCGGTCGGCGAGCGCCAGCACCAGCGCGGACGCGTCCACCACGATCATCGTCGGCCCCCTCTGCCCGTCACCACAGCGGTCACCGTACCGGGCCGGCCCTCACCCGGCGGAGCCGGGCCTGGAGGTCGCGGTCCCGGACGGCTGGGTCCGCCCCGGCATGCCGTTGTGGAACGGCCGGATGGTCTGCTCGGCCCGCTGCGCCTGCGCGGGGGTGATCCACTCCTGCAGGCCGGCGGACAGCGCGGCGGCCTTCAGCTGGTCGAGGCTGAGCGGCAGCCCGTCCCGGACGACCTGGGCCTGGTCCGATCCGGCGACCTGCGCCGCGTTGCTGGTGCTGACCGTCACCCTGGCCTGGTCCGGCCGCAGCAGGTCGACCTCGCGCTCCAGGGCGCCGTGAGAGGTCCGTTCGGTGAGCGTCAGCCGGGTGCCGTCCGGGAGCACGCTGTCGGAGCAGGAGCTGAACAGGCCGTGGGCGTTCACCTTCGCGCAGCTGAACACGTCGTCGGCGCTGGGGTGGGAGTCGGGCCCCAGGCGGGCGCCGAAGCCGCCCTCGAACCAGAGCCGGACGTTGGCCGGGCCGGAGCCGTCGTCGTAGAGCAGGTCGGCCACGATCGACACGTGCCCGGGGTCGGTGCTGCCGGTCCTGGTCAGCTGGGAGGAGCCGGAGTAGTCGTAGATCCGCCTGTCCGGGGGCAGGGCTTCGGCCAGGGCGGCCAGCGCGGCGTGGCCGGTCATGGCGACCTTGCCGGTGTTGGGGCCGGTGCCCGGCTGGGGCTGCTCCGGGTTGTCGTCGGTCGGCTCCACCGGTCGCGGGTACCGCCGGCCGGAAGCCGGCGCGGTCGAGGCCGTCGGGGAGGCGGCCGGGGAACCGGTGGCCGAGGCGGCGGTTGCGGCCTGACCGCCGTTCCCGGTCCCGTCCCCGCCGCGCAGCGCGAGGCTGCCGCCGACGGCGAGCGCGGCCACCGCCGTCACCGCGCCGACGACGGTCAGCCGACGGCGGCGCCGGATCGAGCGGCCCTGCCGGGCGCTCGCGGCGACCAGCGGGCCGAGGTCGGGGCCGAGGCCGTTCATCGTGCGCTCGAAGACGGCGGACAGCTCGCGGCCGTCCACGTCGGGCTCGTTCATGGTCGTCGTTCCTTCCGGAGCAGTTGCTGTGGACTCAGGAGCGGGTGAGGTGTTCGGCCGCCTCGGGGCCGAGGACGGCGCGCAGCCGGCCGAGGGCGCGCACCGACTGGGCGCGCACCGCGCCCGCGCTGACGCCGAGTTCGGCGGCGGTCTCCTCGACGCTGCGGTCCTCCCAGTACCGCAGGACGAGCACCGCCCGGTCCCGGGGCTGGAGTTCGGCGAGGGCGGCGAGCAGGGTGACCCGCAGCGCCGGGTCGTCGCCGGGGGCGACGCCCTCGGGGAGTTCGCCGAGCGCGGGCCGTTCGCCGCTGCGGCGCAGCCGCCGGTGGGAGAGGTAGCTGCGCACCAGGGTGCCGCGGGCGTAGGCGTCCTGGCTGTCGGCCCGGCGGACCTTGGGCCAGGCCGCGAAGAGCTTGGCGAGGGTGACCTGGGTGAGGTCCTCGGCGAGGTGCCAGTCGCCGCAGAGCAGCAGCGCGGTGCGGAAGAGCCGCTGTCCACGGCTGTACGCGAAGTCCTCGAACTCCGCGCTCTCCTCGGCCCGTCGCGTCTTCCCGATCACGCTGTTCCCCTCGTGCCCCGTGTGCGGGCGTTCCCGCCCCGTGTCGCCGGCGTGTCCGCCCTGTGCCCGACTGGACGCGCGAGCCGGACGTCCGCGTTACGGGCGGCCCGGATCCGGTTTCAGCCGCCGAGCAGCAGTCCGGCCAGCAGCGAGGTGGCGTTGGCGGTGCCGGAGGCGATCCAGGGGAGTGGGTCGCGGGGGCGCAGTCCGGTGATCGGGCACAGCAGCAGCGCCTCGACCGCGCAGACCGCCGCCTCGCTGAGCGCGAAGCCGGTCCAGTACGCTGCGGCGGGCCCGTCGGTCCAGTGCCGGAGGGTCCACCAGAGCAATGGATGGGTCGCCAGGTTGACGAGTACGCCCGCCGCGGCCGCCCGTGCCGGGCGGACCCGCCCGATCCGGGTGAGGGCGGCGGTGTAGACGGGTGTCTCGGTCAGCAGGGTGAGGGCGAGGGCCACCGGGTAGCGCACGGCGGGGATCGTGCCACGGGGAGGGGGAGCATGGCGACCACGGGGATCCGGGCCGGCTGCGGGGGAGGGCCGGGAACCTGGCCCGCGCCCGGTCCGGCGGCCCGGCTGTCCGCCGCGCCGTTCACGGGCTTCGCGCTGGCGGCCGGCTCGGCGCTGGTGCTGGCGCTGCGGGCGCCGACCGGTCTGGCGGTGCTGGGCCTGGCGGTGTTCGGCCTGCTGCACAACGTGCTGGAGCTGCGCTACGTGGCGGGCCGTTTCGCCGCGGTGCTGGCCGGTCCGCTGCTGCGGCTGCTGCTGGCGCTGGTGACCGGGATCGTGCTGTGCCGGCTGCTGCCGCCGTCCCGGCTGTCCCAGTCGGCGGAGATCCTGCTCGCCTACGGTCTGCTGGCGGCGGCCTGCCGGTACGGGCTGCGCGGCCGGCCGCGGCTGCTGGCGGCGAGCGCCGTCGGCCTGGCGGGCGCGGGTGCGGCCTCGCTGGCCTTCCCGGCGTACCACTTCGTGGTGCTGGCGCACCTGCACAACGTGGTGCCGCTGCTGTTCCTGGCGGAGTGGTCGCGCAGGCTGGCGCGGGGGCGTGCGGCGTTCCTGGCGCTGCAGTGCGGTTGGGTGCTGCTGGTTCCGGCGCTGTTGCTGAGCGGGCTGCTGGACGGGCTGCTGTCCCAGCGGCCGGGTGGCTGGACGGACCGGCTGGCGGCGGTCTACACCCCGCCGGGCTGGCTGACGCCTCAGGTGGGCCTGCGCTTCCTGGCGGTGTTCGCCTTCCTGCAGACGATGCACTACGTGGTGTGGGTGTGGTTCCTGCCGAGGTACGCGCCGGAGGCGGCGGAGCGCTTCGACGCCCGGGTGCCGGGCCTGCGGGGTCGGCGGGCGTGGGCGCTGGGGGCGGGCGCGGGTGCGCTGCTGGCCCTGTTGTTCGCCGTGGATTACGCCCAGGGTCGCTCGGTGTACGCGGCGCTGGCCAGCTACCACGCGTATCTGGAGTTCCCGGTGCTGCTGATGTTGGTCCTCGGCCTGGGCGATGACCTGGGCGATGACCTGGGGCCCGGAGGGGCGTTCCGGCGCCGACCGGGTGCGGACGGACCGGAAGGAGGTGAAGGTATATGAGGACGACGACCCTGCTGGCCGACGTCGCCCCCGCGCCGGTCAGCGGCTCCGGTGGTGAGCTCGTGGTGGTGCTGCTGCTGGCCGCCGCGATCGTGGCGGGAGCGGTCTGGCTGATCCGGCTGGAGCGCAAGCGTCGCGGCCCGGACGGCCGCTGACCTGCACCGAAACGCATCGGGGCATGCCTGCGGTGGTGATGGCGGCCGCATGCACTATGGTTTATCTCGACATCGAGATAACTGCCCCTTACGATATATCTCGACATCAAGATACTTGCCGAGAGGCGCTCACCGGCGATGCGGGCGAGGCGGGCCTAAGTAAGGCTGACCTTACCACCGCGTGGCGGCCGGATATCGCACGAAGCACCCAGAAGGAGTCAGTCGTGTCCGCGAACAGCTTCGACGCCCGCAGCTCGCTGCAGGTGGGCGACGAGTCGTACGAGATCTTCAAGCTCTCCGCCGTCGAGGGTTCCGAGCGGCTGCCCTACAGCCTCAAGGTGCTGCTGGAGAACCTGCTCCGCACGGAGGACGGCGCGAACATCACCGCCGACCACATCCGCGCCCTCGGCAACTGGGACGAGAACGCCCAGCCGAGCCAGGAGATCCAGTTCACCCCCGCCCGCGTGATCATGCAGGACTTCACCGGCGTGCCGTGCGTGGTCGACCTCGCCACCATGCGCGAGGCCGTCAAGGAGCTGGGCGGCGACCCGGCCAAGATCAACCCGCTGGCCCCGGCCGAGCTGGTCATCGACCACTCGGTCATCGCCGACAAGTTCGGCACCAAGGACGCGTTCACCCAGAACGTCGAGATCGAGTACGGCCGCAACAAGGAGCGCTACCAGTTCCTGCGCTGGGGCCAGACCGCCTTCGACGAGTTCAAGGTCGTCCCGCCGGGCACCGGCATCGTCCACCAGGTGAACATCGAGCACCTGGCCCGCACCGTCATGGTCCGTAACGGCCAGGCCTACCCGGACACCTGCGTCGGCACCGACTCGCACACCACCATGGTCAACGGCCTGGGCGTGCTGGGCTGGGGCGTCGGCGGCATCGAGGCCGAGGCCGCCATGCTCGGCCAGCCGGTCTCCATGCTGATCCCGCGCGTGGTCGGCTTCAAGCTGACCGGCGAGCTGCCGGCCGGCACCACCGCCACCGACCTGGTGCTCACCATCACCGAGATGCTGCGCAAGCACGGTGTGGTCGGCAAGTTCGTCGAGTTCTACGGCGACGGCATCGGCGCCATCCCGCTGGCCAACCGCGCCACCATCGGCAACATGTCGCCGGAGTTCGGCTCGACCTGCGCGATCTTCCCGATCGACGCCGAGACCATCAACTACCTGCGCCTGACCGGCCGCGACGAGCAGCAGCTCGCCCTGGTCGAGGCCTACGCCAAGGAGCAGGGCCTCTGGCACGACCCGTCGGTCGAGCCGGTCTACTCCGAGTACCTCGAGCTGGACGTCTCCACCGTCGTCCCGTCGATCTCCGGCCCGAAGCGCCCGCAGGACCGCGTCGTCCTGGCCGAGGCCGCCCAGAAGTTCGCCGAGGCGCTGCCGACCTACTCCGCCGAGGCCTCCAAGCCGACCACCGTCACCGCCCCCGACGGCTCGACCTACGAGATCGACAACGGCGCGGTCGTGATCGCGTCGATCACCTCCTGCACCAACACCTCCAACCCCTCCGTCATGCTGGGCGCCGCCCTGCTGGCGAAGAAGGCCGTGGAGAAGGGCCTGCGCGTCAAGCCCTGGGTCAAGACCACCCTGGCGCCCGGCTCCAAGGTCGTCATGGACTACTACGAGAAGGCCGGCCTGCTCCCGTACATGGAGAAGCTGGGCTTCAACCTGGTCGGCTACGGCTGCGTCACCTGCATCGGCAACTCGGGCCCGCTGCCCGAGGAGGTCTCGGCCGCCGTCAACGAGTCCGACCTCGCGGTCGTCTCGGTGCTCTCCGGCAACCGCAACTTCGAGGGCCGGATCAACCCCGACGTCAAGATGAACTACCTGGCCTCCCCGCCGCTGGTGGTCGCCTACGCCCTCGCCGGCAACATGAACGTCGACATCACCAAGGACGCCCTGGGCCAGGACGCCGACGGCAACGACGTCTTCCTCGCCGACATCTGGCCGTCGGAGCAGGAGGTCGCCGACACCGTCGCCGGCTCCATCGACGAGGCCATGTTCGACAAGGGCTACCAGGACGTCTTCGCCGGTGACCACCGCTGGCAGTCGCTCCCGGTCCCGACCGGCAACACCTTCGAGTGGGACGCCGAGTCCACCTACGTCCGCAAGCCCCCGTACTTCGAGGGCATGGCCAAGACCCCGAGCCCGGTGACCGACATCGCCGGTGCCCGCGTCCTGGCCAAGCTGGGCGACTCGGTCACCACCGACCACATCTCCCCGGCCGGCAACATCAAGCCGGGCACCCCGGCGGCGCAGTACCTGACCGCCAACGGCGTCGACAAGCGTGACTTCAACTCCTACGGCTCGCGCCGTGGCAACCACGAGGTCATGATCCGCGGCACCTTCGCCAACATCCGCCTGCGCAACCAGATCGCGCCGGGCACCGAGGGCGGCTACACCCGCGACTTCACCCAGGCCGACGCCCCGGTGTCGTTCATCTACGACGCCTCGCAGAACTACCAGGCCGCCGGCGTCCCGCTGGTCGTCCTGGCGGGCAAGGAGTACGGCTCCGGTTCGTCCCGCGACTGGGCCGCCAAGGGCACCGCGCTGCTTGGCGTCAAGGCCGTCATCGCCGAGTCCTACGAGCGCATCCACCGCTCGAACCTGATCGGCATGGGCGTCCTGCCGCTGCAGTTCCCGGAGGGCCAGAACGCCGACTCCCTCGGCCTGACCGGCGAGGAGACCTTCTCCATCACCGGCGTGACCGAGCTCAACGAGGGCCGCACCCCGAAGACCGTCAAGGTCAAGGCAGGTGACAAGGAGTTCGACGCGGTCGTCCGCATCGACACCCCCGGTGAGGCGGACTACTACCGCAACGGCGGCATCCTGCAGTACGTGCTGCGCTCGCTCATCGGTTGATCGAGCACAGCGGTTGATCCCAAGCGCCTGAAGGGGCCGGACCGCACCTGCGGTCCGGCCCCTTCCGCATGCCGTCCGAACGTCGAAGGGGCCCGCCGACACGCGGTCGGCGGGGGGTGGGTAGAGCACACCTATGAACTCCAGTCAAGCCAAGAGGCAGAG